>JACRGN010000359.1 GCA_016234205.1 Nitrospinota bacterium
AATGATTTATATAAAAAGGATTGCGACTGCAGAAAGCCGAAGCCCGGTTTGATAAAAAGGGCTGCTCTTGAGCTTTTAATTGATATTAAAAAATCATACATGATAGGCGATAAGATTACAGATATTCAGTTGGCAAATGAGGCTGGCATGAAAGGGATACTCGTTCTGACTGGTTATGGGAAAAAAGATTATGATATAATTAAAAAAGACGGGCTTAAGTCGCCTTCTTATATTGCCAGAGACATATATGACGCTGTTAAGTGGATTTTAAGAGATAAAAAGAAAAGTGCTAAAAAAAGATTTTAACAATATACTTATCATTAAACCGAGCTCTATTGGTGATGTAATACATGCCCTTCCATTTTTAAAGACAATAAGGGGAAGATACCCTGAGGCTGCCATCTCATGGCTGATAAACAGGGGCATTGATGAAATCATCAGGGACAACCCCAATTTGGATGAGGTTATCTTGTTTGAAAGAAAAAGGTGGGGCGGTTTTGATGATATCGGCTACAAATTCAAAGGACTTGCTGAATTTATCAGGGAATTAAGACATAAAAGATTTGATTTAGTAATAGACCTGCAGGGGCTTTTTAGAAGCGGGATAATCACATATCTTTCAGGCGCAGATTACCGCATCGGCTTTGCCAATGCAAGGGAGTTTAGCCCAATCTTTTATAATTATAAGGTATCTCATCCTCCAATTGAGATGCACGCAGTTGATAGATATCTCCTCATTGCAAAAGAGCTTGGCGCAGATATAAGCAAAAAGGATTTTAAAATTATTATCCCTGAGAAAGAAAAGAAATATGCATCAAGCCTAATAAGTATGATTAAAAAAAGGCCTTTGATTGCCATTAACCCCTCCGCAAGATGGGAGACAAAGATGTGGCCTTTAAAAAAATATGCAGAGCTTGTAGATACAATTGCCGCTAAATTAAAGGCGCAGCCTGTTCTGATTGGCAGCAAAGAGGATGAGGTCAGGGTTAATGAGGTGGTATCAATGACAAGGTCAAAGCCTCTGAACCTCTCTGGAAAGACGAGCCTCTTGCAGCTATCAGCCTTCTTGAAAAAAACAGACCTTTTGATTACCAATGACTCAGCGCCTATGCATATTGCTGCTGCAGTAGGGAAGCCTGTTGTTGCCATATTTGGCCCGACCCGTCCTGTTAGGACAGGCCCTTATGGAAACGGCCATGTTGTATTACAGAGCGACCTCCCTTGCGTCAACTGCCTGAAAAAGAGATGCAATGACCTGAAATGTATGGAGGCTGTTACTGTTGATGATGTCCTGACTGCTGTTAAAGGGATTTTTAAAAATAAAAAATGAAGATACTATATGTTATAACTGTTCTGTTTTATTTTTTAACAGCAGAAGCCTCATATGCAGAGACAAAACCAGTTCCTTTTGCAGTAGGTGAAAAATTTACCTTTGATATAACATGGATGGGGATAAGCGCTGCCACTGCAACATTAGAGGTTTTCCAAAAAACAAAATATAAAGGCAAAGAGGTTTACCATATAGTTTCAACTGCAAGGTCAAGCAAATTTATCTCTACCTTTTATCCCGTTGATGACAGAGTAGAAACATTTATTGATTCAAAAGAGATATTCTCCTATCTGTTAAAGGTGAGGCAGAGGGAGGGAAGGTATAAGAGCGATAAGGAAACTGAATTTGACCATGTGAATCATAAGGCGTATTACAGGAAAGTGGGGAGTAAGGAAGAGGTCTTTGATATACCTCCAAAGATTCAGGACGCATTGTCGTGCTATTATTATTTCAGGACTATGGATAATATTGAGGTCGGTAAATCAGTAATCATAGAGACCTTTGAAAGCAAAAAGACATGGCAGCTTGAGGTTCAGGCGCTCGGCAGGGAAAAGATAAAAACACCAGCAGGAGAGTTCAATACAATATTGGTAAAGCCGCTTTTAAAATTTAAGGGTATATTTATTAATAAGGGTGATGTATATTTATGGATAACAGATGACCATAGGAAGATACCTGTTCAGATGAAGAGCAAGGTAATAATAGGCTTTTTTACTGCAACACTGATTAGTATTGAAGGTGCAACCCTGATAGAAGGAGGCTTATAATGCCAGTAACCAAAGAGCTTTTAGAAATAATTGCCTGTCCAAAGTGCAAGGGAGATGTGCACATCAATGAGAAAGGCGACGGGCTTGTATGCGACAAGTGTAAGGTCATGTATCCAATTAAGGACGACATACCAGTAATGCTTATTGACGGGGCGATAAAGATAGGGTAGTTTTTTTTGACCTTGCAACTCTCTCAATTTTGAGGTAATATCAAAAAACCTTAGTCAGCGTAAAGTGTCATTGGGAGCAAAGCGAAGCAATCTAATTCTCGTGATGAGTGATGCGTAACAGGTAATGAGTTTAAAAATACTCATCACGGATTACGCATTACGCATTACAACTTTGGGA
>JACRGN010000356.1 GCA_016234205.1 Nitrospinota bacterium
AATGTGAAGAATGTCCTCACAGATTTAAAGACTTTCCTCAGGAAGGAGGCAGATTTACACTTCAAGAAGGAAGAGGCTGCCCTGTTCCCCGAAATGGAAAAGTTCATTCCAAGAGATGAAGGTCCAATCGGGCAGATGTTATTGGAGCATGAGGACCTATACAAATACGAGGACAACTTCATCAGAGGGGTTGACCTGTTTTCAAAGGATGAAAACAATGGAGAGACACAAAAGCTTATAAGAGAAAATGGAAACAGTTTTATCAATCTCCTAAGAGAGCATATCTACAAGGAAGACAATATGCTCTTCATGATGGCTGATATGCATCTTGAAGATGACCAGATAAATGCAATAATGAAAAAGTTTGAGGAATTGGACAAAGCCCATTAATTTTATCCATTCCCCCTCAACCCTACGACAGGACATGGGTCTCACTGCTGGTTAACTGAAGAAATACATCCTCTAATCCACTGGAGACCTGTGCCTGTTTTTGTAGGTCATTCATATTGCCGAGTGCAATAAGTTTCCCCTTATTAATTATACCTATCCTGTGACACATCTCCTGAGCAACAGACATTGTATGAGTTGACATAAATATTGTAACCCCGGATTTTGTAAGCTGTTTAAATATCTCCTTTACCTGTCTCATACCTTTCGGGTCAAGGCCTACCATTGGCTCATCAACTATAATAACCTTCGGGTTATGGATAAGGGCTGCTGTGATTACAAGCTTCTGCCTCATCCCGTGTGAATAACCTTCCACAAGCTCATTCTCAAAGTCTTTTATGGCAAATAGATTAAGCAGTTCTTCCCTCTTCTCTCTTACAAAATTCCCATTTACCTGATACAGTTCAGCAACAAAATCTAAAAATTCCCCCCCGGTAAGTTTCTCATATATAAAGGGTTTATCAGGTATATATCCTATTATGCCTTTTACCTTTTGAGGGTCTTTCTGAATATCGTATCCGCTTATTTCAATAGTCCCCTCATTTGGTTTAAGAAGCCCTGCGAGGAGTTTTATTGTTGTTGTCTTGCCCGCACCATTCGGACCAAGAAAACCGAAACACTCTCCGTCAGGTATATCAAGACTGAGACCAGAAACAGCAGTCAGATTGCCATAGTGCTTTGTAAGATTTTTTATATTTATCATAATCTATAACATCAGAACAAAAACTTAAAAGACTCGACACAAAAGCACGAAGGCACAAAGTTTAATTCTTCATTTAAAAAGATTTTCTTTGTGTCTTTGTGTCTTCGTGGCTAAATTTCTTTTAGTTTTTCAAGATACCATTTTCTCCACCCATTAAACATAGATATAGCTTCTTTTGTCCTATAATCAGGATATGTCCATTCTAAAGTTGTGAATGACTTTTTAATAAAACGGTAGGTAAGCTCGGCATAAATACCATCTGCGAGGTATGGCCTATGCCCATAGTTTTTTGTAGTAGCCAGGACAAGTTTTTCGGCAGTTATATAGCCGGGGTCAATATTGATTCTTCGGTTACCAGTTGAAGAATCAGCAAGCTCAGATTCCATTTCATTTGTTTTGATCTTAATCATTGGAAGATTATCAACATTTATTAATCTTTTAAAGCTTATGAACTCCCTCTTTAGACCTTCTCCAATTTCTTTATTGTAATGATCTGTAAAATTGAAGGGGATTATACTGCTTTCTTCATGTACTTCACCAAATTCAGCCACCATTTTTTCCTTTGCAGATTCTGCTATTTCAATATTCCTGTAAATCAACCCTGTAAAGAGCATAGCAGGTGGAGGATAATTTATTCTACCCATATTTTTTGCCACTGACTTTCACTGACAACAAAAACCAGAAGTTAAGAAAATAAGAAGATATGAAGATAAGAATTCACCTAACTTCTTAACTTCTCAATTTCTTATCTTCCCTTTTTTATTAAGTCTGTGTAAGTCTGTGGCTGAAATTTGCTCAATATCTCACACTGAAATCCTTAAACTCTCCTTTGTAATCATCCCACTTTACAGCCACATCATTTACTACTGCCCCCGGAGGTCCTTTGTAACACCATGTTATTAATCTTTCAACCTTTTCTCTATCCCCTTCCGCAGTTATTTCAACAGTGCCATCATGCTTATTTCTGACCCACCCCTTTACACCAAACATCTGTGCCTGATTCCTTGTATTTGCCCTGAAAAACACCCCCTGCACAATACCTGAAACAATTATATCTGCCCTTACATTATCCATAAAATAACCTTAAAAATATTGAATAAAACCACAGAGTTTACAACAACCAAAAAACAAAGACCTAATGAAACCACAGATTTCACAGATGGACACAGATTTATAAAGAGCTATAAAAAATCTTGTGAGAATCTTGTGTTAATCTTGTGGTTTTTTGTTTTAAAAATCCAGATATTTCTTTCTCCGTGTTCTCTGTGGTTAATGCATTTTAAACCTTAAGCTTTAAGATGACTGCCAACTGCTGACATATCAACAGGCTTTCCAAACAATCGGGCTATAATTATGCTTATCTCATACAGAGCCAACAACGGAATAGCCATAAGAAACATGGTAAATATATCAGGAGGTGTAAGGACTGCAGAAAGGATAAATATTCCCAGTATGGCATATCCCCTTTTCTGGGAAAGAAATTCTGGTGTTGCTATGCCTATCTTACTTAAGAAAAAGATAACAACAGGAAATTCAAATATGACTCCAGAGCCTATCATAAATCTTCCAACAAAGGAGATATAATTATTTACTGAAATCATTGGTTTTAACTCACCCCCTGCAAAGCCTAAGAGAAACCTTGTTATAATAGGGAGTGCAATAAAGTATGAAAAGGCTGAGCCAATGACAAAAAATAGTGTAGCCAAAATTACAAATGGGAGTGTATATTTTTTTTCCTTTTCAAGGAGTCCGGGTGATATAAACTCCCAGAGTTCATAGATTATTACAGGTATTGAAAGAAATATTGCCACAAAGAATGCAACTTTAAGATTGACAAAAAACGCCTCTGTAGGACTGATAAAAATAAGTTTCTGATTCAACGGCTTCTGGACAAACCTTATAATATCTTCCGAATATGTGTAGCATATCCCAAACCACACAGCAATCGTAGCTATTATTATAATCAATCTCCATCTGAGTTCCTCTAAATGCTCAGTGAAGGGGAGTTTCTCTTCAGGGGCAACCTTTCTGATCTTTCTTTTTTTTATATCTTGTCTATTTTCCATCCCTACCCTCATCTTCTTCAGATTTTTGTCCCTTTGGTGTCTTACCTTTTATATCCTCAATACCATCTTCAGTATCCTCTTTCCTGTAAAAGTCAGCTTCAGCCGTGTTAATAGAGTCCTTTACATTTCTTAGTGTTTTTTGGAATTCTGCATAACCTCTCCCAAGTGCCCTTGCAATCTCAGGAAGCTTATCAGGCCCAATTACTACAATTGCAATGACAAGTATCACAATCAACTCAGGCATTCCTATTCCAAACATTTAATTCTCCTAAGAACTTATACGATAATAAATTAAAATTCAATATCCTAACTATTTTAATGATAATTTATAACCGACACTTTTTCAATGACTATTTTGCTGATTAAAGAAAGGACTGCATTTGTCTTTTTGGTTTTTACCTTGACAATACCTATCCTTTACTTTACCATTTTTTAAAGGAGATTATAAAATCTTTAGCCACCAAGTCACCAAAACACAAAGGAATAAAGAATAATTTTTCTCTTTGAGTCTTCGAGTCTTTGTGGCATATTTTTGTCTTTATGGAAAAAATTGCAATAGCCTCTGACCATGGAGGCTTTGAACTAAAAGAAGATATAAAGCTATTTTTAAAAGAAATCGGTTATGAGCCTGTTGATTTTGGCACCGAAAACAGCAATTCTGTAGATTATCCTGACTTCGGTGCAAAGGTTGCGGAGACTGTAGCAAGGAGTGAAATACCAAAGGGGATTTTAATCTGCGGCACAGGTATCGGTATGTCTATAGTCGTAAACCGATTTCATGGTGTTCGTGGTGCCCTATGCAATGATGTTTATAGTGCCAGAATGAGCAGGGAGCATAACGATTCAAATGTGCTGATACTCGGCGGGAGGGTTGTGGGGAAAGGGCTTGCGAGGGAGATGGTAAAGACATGGATAACTACAAAGTTTGAAGGGGGCAGGCATCAGAAACGACTGGATAAGATAAAAGAGTTGGAGGCAAAAATCAGGAAGGGAGAGATATGAAAAGATTAATTGATGTTGATTCTGAAATTTATAATGCAATAAAAAAAGAAACAGAGAGGGAGATGTATACCCTTGAGCTAATAGCCTCTGAAAATTTTGTCAGCGAGGCAGTCCTTGAGGCACAGGGGTGTGTAATGACAAA
>JACRGN010000357.1 GCA_016234205.1 Nitrospinota bacterium
ACCTTTAACAATTACTGCCCTCCTCTCTCCCATAAATGGAAGTGTCTGAGCCTTGTTTATTATCTCTGCATAGCTTGTCTCACTACCCCTTAAAATCTCTAAGTTAAAATCCTTATTAGAAGGTTCAACTATAACTGACACCATTTTTTTAACCGCCTCGTCAATCAGAAATCCTTCATCTCCATAAAACAGATAGAGAGGATTGAGCCATCCCTTTTCAATATTTTTGATAAGCTCTATATAGTTCATTCTAATCTATCTTCATTCAGCTAATCATTCACTTCCGAACTTCATATCCAACAGTCTCTTCATCCCATGATGACTGGTCAATCTCCGATAGTTCCTTCATGAGGTCTGATATAGTGGGGTTTTGTACTGTTTTATCAGAGAGAAAATTACCCTCCTCTTTTGTAGCAATAATCAGGACAGATTCTATTGCCTTGCTCAGGTTTTTAGGGGTTGAAACCCTGAACTTAAGCCCCCTCTCCCTGATGTTATTATCAGGAAAGACAAATTCTTTTTTGGAAGGCAGAATCTCGGCTTTAACATAATCATTCGGGAAGAGTTTAACAGCATTTCCATACTGGTCAACACTAAAGATATTCATGAATGAATCTTCATTTGCAGTAACTTTAATCTGTATCTCATCGCCATCCTGAAACACAGGATTATTTATGGCTGAATCTCTGTCGGGTCTCTGAACTGATGCCTTAACGATGCCTATCTTCTTGCCCTTTTCAAGAGGGAGGGGCTTCACCTGTGCCTCTATCTTTGCACTGCAGTAGATATTGCCTCCCTCTGTGTAGCACTTCTCATCTATAACCTTTTGGGCGATAATAAGCCCTTTTGTTGCAGTGGAGATAAGGTCGCTTATGAGCTGGCTGTTATAAACTAAAGTAGAACTATGAAGATTCACACCAACCGCCTCCTCAAGTGCGTTCCTACGAGCATTGTTCATTGCTATTGCCTTCGCCTGTGCAAGGGTTGTGTCATCACCAAGAACAGCCTTTCCTTCCGCAACAACAACCTTTATCCCCTCTGCTATTTTCCCCTCTCTCCTTGATGGAGAGGGCTGGGGAGAGGGTGATAATGGGAGTGGTGCAATCTTCTTATCCTTTGCCCATACCCCCGCAGGGATAAGGACTGAAAACAATAAGATAAAAACCGCTGTTCTTTTCATTTCTTTATCATCACCCTGTTTGCATCTCCCATTATCTGCGGTGTCTGAACCCTGCTGTGAAGCCTCCTCGCATAATAGGGCAGACCTTCAGCCTCATCCGTTATCTTTTTAAAGACCTCTCCTGCTGTCATTGCAGCCTTATCCCCCTTTTCTGCATTCTCCTTCAGCGTCTTTAAGAAGAAATAGGTGAACATGCTGTGCCCCTTCTCAGGATACCATGAGCTTACCTCACTCCCGCTTGAAGATGTCATCGTAACCGCATTCGGCATCGTGAAAAGCTGATTCTGCACCTCTATGCCTATTGGACTCACATTCTTTAAGAGAAGCCCTTTCTCTGTCGCACCGCTGAAACAGGAGTCAACGACTATGAACACATTGGGCGTATTCATATCCTTTGCTATCTTTGCTATGTTGTCATACAACTGCTTTAGTGGATATGCAGTAAGGTTTATGGCATGAGAGTCTGCATCCGCAGGGACAAAATACCCCTGTTTTGTCTTTGGGTCTGGCGCCCCGTGTCCCGAATAAAAAACGAATATATCCGAATGCCCTTTTTTTAAATAATTATACAGCCTCCCCTCATAATTCTCCCTTGTCCCGAATATTCCCTCAAACTTCGCCTTTGAGGCATTCTCCTCGTATATGATATTCCCCTCCTGATAACCCAAAACATTTACGAGATATTTCTTTACTGCCCCTGCATCATTGAGTGCATAATCAACCGATGGGATGTCTCTGTCGTTGTAGTCCCTGTTTCCTATTACCACTGCTATGGCATTCGGGTTTTTTGTTTTCGTAACAGGTATAGCGGTATCCACATCCGATGTGCCGGCAGGGATAGATACTGCCTGTTTTGATAAAGCCTTTTTATCGGATGGGGCAGCAGGTGCAGTGGGAAGGGATTCTGTTAGTGCGAGCATAACGAGCCTCTTTGCGCCTTCATCCTTTGGATTTGCCTTTAATATATTCTCGGCAAGCATCTTACCCCTCGCAGGGTCAATATTTTCTTTTATGAGGATATATGCGAGAGACCTCATTGAATCTGTATGCTCAGGATTTTTATTGAGTATCCCCTTGAAAGTCTCTATAGCCTCCGAAGATTTATTCTGGTTATAGAGCGAGAGACCGAGATTATAACTTGCATTAACACTCTCAGGGCAGAGCTTCAATGCCTCCCTTAAAAGCGCCTCTGCCTTTACAGGCTCACTCTGGATAAGCTTACCCCCTTCTTCCACATACATAACCGCATTCTCGCACTGCTTGTTCTCTGCAAATACATAACCTGCAGAGATTGCAAAAAGAATAAAGAGAATTACTGCTATTCTTACTGAACTCATATTGCCCTCCCTTCTTTATAAATAATTATCTGCTCCATTATAAAAATTAATTTTCTAAACAGCAATGGCAATTTCTTTATGCCCCTCACCAATATGCGGCTGTGTCTTAATAAAGCTGTTCAGGTCTTCTGTTATTCTATTAACTAACCGATTAACATCCTCAGCCACTCGTCCAGAGACAAAGGATTGACCGCATTTGCTGCAGACATTGGCAGTAACATTCTTAACTGTTATTTTAATGTCTGATAGCTCATAAACCAGTTCTGTTTTTCCTGACTTTACAATCCCTCTGCATTCAGGGCATAATCTCTCTTTTTTAGGCATCGCTTTTTCCCTCCTTTTTTCTTCGTTGATAATTATGTATCCATTCATCATCGGATGGAATATAAACTGTCGGGATATATATCAAGTCTCTATCCGAATAATCACAAACCACATGCAGTGGTAATCCATTTACCATTGTCCCATAAACTAAAACCCTGCACCGTCGTGGATACCTCTCTATAATTTTACCGGTAAGTAAAACATATACAACATCCTCTGGCTCAACTCCATCCTTTTTCGCTTCAGTAATAGCATGCTTGTAAAATTCATAATTCTCATTTTGAATAAAACTTCTGATATCCTCTATGGAAATCATGGCACCTGCATTTTAATACTTCTTTCGCATAATGGTCAAGGGCATTTATCCTTTTTGTTATTCCCGCCCCGAGCTTTCGTCTTCTACTTGCACGGGGCGGGATACTGCCTTATTCGCCCCGTGTAATTGCCGAAGGCATTATTTCACAGGGCAGGAGACAGGTCTGGACTCTCACTTGCACACCCTCAAAATCCTTGAATTTTGAAGCTCTGGCAATGAGACACTTGAGAGTGCTGGCAACACGGAAACCGTTGTTGTTGTTCCGGTTGTCGGGATTATTCCTGTTGCGATTCGCTGCCCGCGTGTTCTTCGCATTATTGTTCCACGACCCGCCGCGAAGCACACGGTTCTGTTTTTAACCTGCCCCCAAATGTATATCTTGCAAAAATATTCTTTCGTAAACCGAAACTATTCGCATGTTCCACATGGGCTATCCACCCTTGCACCGACCTTTTTATATCTTCGATTGTTATAACCCTTTTTCTAAATGCTGCCTGCATAGCCCTGAGCCTCTCCTCAAACATCCTCACATTTGCCTTTTTACCCTTTCTGTAATATGGATAGATATAAAAGCCGAGAAACTCGCAGCCGTTTTTAACGGGGAATACCCTCGTCTTTATCGAATGGAGTTTAAGGCGGAGGCTTTCGAGATATTTATCCATCTCTCCTTTAATTTCCCGCAGCCGTGACTTGTCGCTGTCAAAGACAGCAAAATCGTCAACATATCTGATGTATGCCCTGCATCCGAGATTGTCTTTTATAAAATGGTCAAAACTATTCAGATAAACATTTCCGAAAAATTGGCTTGTGAGATTTCCTATTGGCAGCCCTTTTCTTCGTCCGTGCGGCTCAAAAAGGTCGTCGCCTTTAAAATAATCATAAACCGCTTCCTGCGGATTGCTGTTCTGGATTATTGTTTTGATAATCCATAAAACATCTTTGTCAGCGATTTTCTTTAGCAGAATCTCATAAAGAATCTCATGGTCTATTGAGGGAAAATACTTTTTTATATCGCATTTCAGGACATATCTATATTTCTGCATATAACTATTGAATCTCTCAATAGCCCTGTGTGTGCCTTTTCCCTTCCTGTTTGCGTAAGAATCATAGATAAATGTCTTTTCAAAGAGAGGCTCGATTACATTGCAAAGGGCATGATGGACAACCCTATCCCTATAAGGCGCTGCCGATATAAGCCTTTTGACAGGCTCGTAGATTACAAACTCCTTATATCTGCCGGGAGTGTATGTCTTATCGGAAAGTTCTTTTTGTATCCTGAATAACTCCTTCTCAAGATTCAGGTTAAATTTTGCGGTATTATCTTTAAACCGTTTCCCCTTTTGTGCCTTTCGTGCGGCAAAGAGGAGGTTTTCAAAGGATACTATCTTAGACCAGAGGTTTTTGTATGTCTTTGCCACCTTGCACCCTGAGCCATCCGCCTATCATCTTTCCAAGCTCGTTAATCTCTTTTGAGATGAAGGCATATTTGTTTATGCTTAAATATTTTTTGTCTTTTGCCATCCTTATAAAAAATCGGAGCTTTTCAATCTGAAGGTTGCATTTGCGAAGGGGCTGCTGTTTGTCTTTTGTGTATGCAGCCTCGATTATCAGTTCAAGCGAATCGAGCAGGAGGTTTATAATCCTATCGCCGACGGTGAATTTAAAGTCTCGCGGGAATTTCTCCACTTGAGGCATCATCCACAGGATTATGTCATAGAGTTTTGTGACTGCGGGAATCTCTGTTGACATATCGCAAGGTTTACATCGCGTGCAGGGGGCAAGCCCCCTGCACCCCCATAAAGGGTAAAAGGGTAAAAAACCAAAGGGTAAAACTTATTTAGTCCTGGCAACACGGAAACCGTTGAAGTAGTTCCGGTTGCCGGGATTATCCCAGTTGCGATTCGCAGCCCGCGGGCCCATCGCATCATCGACCCACGACCCGCCGCGAAGCACACGGCTCTGACCGCTGCTTGCACCTCTTGGATTATCCTTTGGGCTGTTCTTATAATAGTTCTCATCATACCAGTCCTGCACCCATTCCCACACATTTCCTGTCATATCATACAACCCAAGTCCATTCGGCTTTTTCTGTCCTGCAGGGTGTGTCTTGCCTCCAGAATTGTCATTATACCACCCAACTGAATCAAGGTCATTACCGCCTGCATATTTCTCATTCTTCCCGCCGCTCCTTGCCGCATATTCCCATTCCACCTCTGTGGGAAGTCTGTAAACAACCCCCTGACCCCCTTTATTAAGGGGGAATTTTTCGTTGAGCTTCCTTATATATTCCTGTGCATCGTTCCATGATACGCATGCCACAGGGTGTCTGTCATCCTGTGAAAAATCAAGATTTCGCCAGTTTTTATTTCTGTCTTTTTCCCATTTACTGCCTGTCAAAACAAAACATCCGTCTCCTTGTTCTGCCTCTGTCCTGTAGCCTGTCGTATTTACAAATTCCCTGAACTCTCCAACCGTAACCTCATATTTCCCCATATAAAAGTCATCAACACATACCTCATGGACAGGTTTTTCATCATTTTCCCCATCTCCAAAGGTATCTCCCATTTGAAAACACCCGCCTTTTACGAGTACAAAACCTTCAGGGACAGCAGGTCTCAAAAGCTCAGGATCTATGGGCAGAGGCTTCATCCAATCAGGAAGCTCCTTTGAATAAAGCGGTGATGCAGAAAATATAAGAAATAAAAAAATAGGATAGATATACACAGATATTCTCATAACCCCCTCCTTACCAAACGGATTAACAGGTCTCATACTTGTTTTTATCGTTTACTCCAAATTTCATCTAATTCTTTCATAGGAACAGGACGATAGATTTCATCTTTTCTTCCTTCAGAAATCATATATTCAAGATATGTTTCTATTCCATTTTTTAATCCTTCAACAGCCTCCTCTTTTGTTTTACCGCAAGAGGCAATATCCAGCTCTACACAAAGAGAGGCATATTGATTTCCTTCTTTTTTTACCAGACAAGTAAACGATTCCATCTTTAATCCCCCCATATCAATTTTTTAATTCATCCTTTATATTTCAATTGTAATATTTCTTGTATGTAATGGTCAAGGTTATTTAAGTTGTTAGGCTTCATCCACTCAGGAAGCTCTTTAGAATGAATGGGTGATGCGAAAAATACAAGAATTAAAACAGCATAGATACAAACAGCTATTCTCATAACCGCCTCCCTTATAAAGTGTCAGTGATAGTGTCAGTCAGAGAATTAACAGGTCTAAAGACCTGTTGCTACACCTTGACAGGATTAACAGGATTAATTTTTTAAATATTTTTATCATGTTTTATCATGTATATCCTGCCTAAAATCAGGTTTTTTGTTCATACTATTTTTCTTTAAACTTATAATTTCTGATTACAACATCAGGGTCAAGACCGAGATATTTTGCATATGCCTTCAAGAATCCCTTTGAAAACACCTCTGCCGGCAACTGTTCAAAATTTTCTTCCTCAAGTGCCTTTAGATACGATGCCCTTATTCTTGTCTTCTGGGCAATCTCATCTATTGTAATACCTTTCATCTCTCTTATATTTTTAAGATGGGCACCTCCAAATATCGTTGATTCTGTATGTTTAAATGTATTTTTCTCTCCCCTATCCGATTCATCTGTTATGTCTCTATTACTTTGAATACCATACCCATTATGCTGTATAAATTTACCGGGAACGTCAGAAATATTTCTGTTCCTTAAATTTTCATCAACCTCTATTTTTAACACCTCTTTATCATAAAAGAGTCTCTTGTTTTTATCTATGAGAGTTGTATAGGCAGCCTCAATCCTTTTCAGCATATTTGTCTTTTCTTCTTCCGAAAGAATACTGTGAGAAGCCAGCGAATCCCTGCTGTATGTTGATACAGCAATGAGATATGCCTGATGTATATCACCCAAATCTGCATTCTCATCTAAATTCAGCAATTCATAGTAATTGAGTTCTTCAAGCCTCTTCATTTCTGCTTTCCTCTACCTCCTCCTGCCCATCAGATAACTTACTTCCGTTTAACAGTTTCTTCATTGTTAGATTCATGCAAAGCGATGCGCTGCAATTTGGATATTCTGTCACAAGGGGTTTAAATCTCTTTATAGATTCAGAGACCTTTTCATCGTATGGAATATAACCCGAATAATCCAGGTCAACACCGAGGTATTTCTTTGTGATATCCTTTATTGAACTTCCAAGAGAGATATTATCATTCTCTCTAACCTGATTTACTATTAATTTCGGAGAGAATGTATTTATCTTTTTCTTTAAGTCAGCTGCTACTGAACTGTCAATCTGTTTTACTCTCTCCAATAGGTCATAGAGAGTTTTCACAGATTCATTCCCCCTCGCCTCTGTCGCCAACCTGAATATATCCTGAAACCTTGAATTATTCAGGGCATTATTAAGCCTTCTTAAGATTGCACACTTTATAAACCGATATACATTTTCCACAGAGGTCGGCTCGGGCATAACCACAAGTATATTGGAGTCTGATATGAGAAAAAGGTCAAGGACATTAAACGATGTGCCTGCACCGAGGTCAAGGATTACATAATCGGAGTTAAGATTTCTTATATATCTTATAAGTTTCTGTTTCTGGGCAAACGGGATATTTGCTATTGTAAGGAAATCATTGGCACCGCTTATAAGTCTTAGATTTTTTATCGGGGTTTCTAAAAGCAGTTCATCTAACGATGTTACTTTTTTCAAGAGAAAATCAGCGATTGTAGTTGAGGGGTGTCTTATTCCAAGACAGGTGTGAAGATTAGCACCGCCAAGGTCGGCATCAATTATAATAACTCTATTTCCAGCCTTTGCAAGGAGTATCCCTATGCTTGCTGAAACTACTGTCTTTCCTGTTCCCCCCTTACCCCCTCCTACTGCCCAAATCTGTTTTCTGGGTTCGTCAGGGATTATTGGCGTATCTATATTAGACATTTAAAACCACACTATCCAAGCCCTTACTAATATCAAGGAAGGGTTCACCCCGTTAGATATTTGCTAACGAATGGGAATAATTCTATTGAAAATCTATTATCTAACGGGGTTCAGTTGTTATTATTTCTAAGGAGAATATAACAGAAAACATTTGACAAATCAATCCTTATATCTGTATCATTTCAGAACAAAACCATGCCACAAAGACACCAAGACACGAAGATTAAGAAATTATTTTTTATTCTTTGTGCCTTTGTGTCTTGGTGGCTATATAATTTCCTATATTTAAATGAGACTATTAAAAGAAAATTTCCTACACTTTTTTAACACATTTGACTTTTCTGACCTGTTAAACCTTATCAGTAATAAAAGGACAATTAATTACCTTCTGAACTGGAAATTTATTGCTGTTATTGTTGTATTGTGCATAATCTCTATTTTTGAGAGATGGAGGGGAATACTTTTAAATGTAATATATAATATTGCCATCTTCTCATATATCTTTATTGTATTAGTTATCCTGAAAAACTCAGATATTGGTAGTGCTCCTGTTTTTTTATTCATGATTACAAACCTTGCAGGTGCTATTGGTATAAGTGTTTATAGATACCTGATGAAGTAATATGAAACACTAAATCTCAAAGAGATATAAAGAATGATAAAAATGTCATTCCTGCGAAAGCAGGAATCCAGAAAGCAAAAAAGACTGGATTCCGTGTCAAGCACGGAATGACAAGTAGAGGTATTTTCGTATGAAAAGTAAAGTATTTTTTACAGATTTGAGAGTAACACCACAGCAGAATATCTTTAAGAAGCTGGATAAACTTCTCGTTAAGTCTGAGTTCAATAATATAATTGAAAAAGGTGACCTTACAGCCATAAAACTTCATTTTGGGGAGAGGGGGAACACATCTTATGTAAAACCAATTTATCTGAGAAGGATTGTTGATAAAGTCAAAAGTCTTGGCGGGATGCCATTTCTTACAGATACAAATACCCTCTATGTAGGCAATAGAAAAGAATCAGTTACACACATAGAGACTGCAATTGGAAATGGCTTTGACTATTCGGTTGTCAATGCACCAATAATAATAGCTGACGGACTTAGGGGAAAATCATACGAGATGGTCAGGATTGACAAAAAATGGTATAAGGAAGTAGATATTGCATCAGAAATTCATAATGCAGATTCTCTTATTGCAGTTACTCATTTCAAATGCCATGAGCTAAGCGGCATTGGCGGTGTAATAAAAAATATAGGGATGGGGTGTGCAACACTGAAAGGGAAACTGAATCAGCATTCAAGTGTCAAGCCCTTTGTGGTGGTGGATAAATGCACAGGCTGTATGAGGTGCATACCATGGTGTCCTGTAGAGGGTGCCATTGTAAAGATTGAAAACAATAAAAAGGTCAAGATAGTCTCTGAGATTTGTATAGGCTGTGGCGAGTGCATACTTCCATGCAGGGATGGTGCTATTAAAATCAAATGGGATGCGGATACAGGCAGTATGCAGGAGAAGATGGTTGAGCATGTCTATGCGGCACTACAGAAAAAGAAAGGCAAATACATATTTATATCTTTTCTAACCCAGATAAGTCCCGCCTGTGACTGCTATCCTGCAAGTGATACACCTGTTGTAGAAGATATAGGAATATTGATTTCAAAAGACCCCGTTGCAATAGACCAGGCATCAGCAGATTTGGTCAATAATCAGCAGGGAAACAGAAATTCCAAATTGACCCGTAATTTTGAGCCGGGAGAGGATAAATTCAGGGGTGTATATCCTGAAATTGACTGGACGGTTCAGCTTAAATATGGCGAAGAGATAGGGCTCGGCTCAAGAGAATATGAGTTAATCAAGCTTGCTTAGGTATTGACAAAATGGGTTCTGGGTATATAATAAACTCAAATGGCAGAACTTATTAATTTACAACAGGTTTTATCTATGAGCGGGGCTGTTGAAAAAGTTCAACAGGTTCAGCAGCAGCAGACTGTTGTGCATGGGGAGCAGTTCTCTGCCGCACTCAGGGTTCAGGATGACCTTAAAAGGAATGAAGTCCCCACTACTGAAAAGACAGAAGAACCAAATATAAGAGAGGAATATACGGAAGGGGGCGGAGTAAAATACAGATATCGCCCCGTCAAGACCAAAAGAAAGACAGAAGAAATAACAGAGGAGATAAAGGAAGAGGTAAAAATTGATACAGGAGAGGGAAAGATAATTGATGTAATTGTATGAACAGATGGCTGATATTGCAGTTTGCAGTAGATATTCTTCTCTTATTAATCATTATATTCTATATCTTAAGAGATAGCCTTCCAAGAAACAGAATCCCGGAGACAGCATCAGATGTAAATGAATTAAGACCTATTGCAGAATCCTTAAATCAATTAACAACAAAGGCGGAAAAAATAGCTGATAGACTTAAAAATAATATTGAAGAAGAAAAGAGATTTGGCGAGGAACTGCAGGTAATTGTAGATAAAAAAACAAGGGAATTGAATCTCACAATTCAGAAGGCTGTATCTATATTAAGAAAATTAAAGGAAATCCAGCCTTCTGCCGACATTAACAACAGTTCAATAATTGATAAATATGATGAGATATTCAAATTGCATGACACAGGATTAAGTATAAAAGAGATTGCCGAAAAGGTAGGTGCCTCCGAAGGTGAAATTGAGTTGATTTGCAATTTAAGAAGATAAGAACAAAAACCTGATTTTTGCCAGACACGAAGACACTAAGTAAAAATTATTCTTTATTTCTTTGTGCCTTAGTGTCTTGGTGGCTAAAGATTTTATAATTTCCTTACATCAAAGAAATGGTCAATATAAAGGGCATTCCTGTCAGCATATCAAATCCTGCCATTAAAGACATATCTATAAAATTTACAACTGACACTGTTTTAAATCTAAAGATTGGACAGATTCTATCTGGAGAGGTTGTAAATACAATTGACAGTAATAATGCCATTGTGAGATTTAATGAATTTGAGGTGCTGGCAAATACGACAAAAGAGCTGACTAATGGCGAACCTCTGATAGTAAAGATAGAAAGCCTGAATCCTCAGGTCATAATGAGGCTAATTGAGGCAGATTCACTTCCTGAAGATAAACTGCTATCTATATTAAAAAGATTGCCCATCCAAAAAGCAGACTTTGGAAAGTCAATTGAAAGCCTGATTAAAACTATTTCTAACAACATTTCAGATTCTGATTTTAAATCTGAGCCTCTTTTAAAATTTAAAGAGGCTTTATTTAATTTTCCAATAAACCTTTCAGATGATATTAAACCTGAAGATATAAGGAAAATGATTAAAGATTCTGGCATCTTCTATGAAAATAAAATTTTAAAGTTGTTAGAAACAGGATTATCAAAAGAATCTATTAAGGAACTGAATAATGATATTAAAAATAAGTTAATGTTATTTATCAAAGACTATGTGCCCACAAACGATAATTTAAAGATAAATAAAGAATTAGAAAAAGAGTTGAAAAATTTAATCAGTAATGTTGAATCCCACCAATCAGTTAATATCTTAGCCCAAAGTGATTCAAAAATTAATCCAGAACAGAAGAATTTTATATTCCAAATTCCATATTTAATCCAAAACGAATTTAAGACGATAAAATTTTACTTAAAAAATAATAAACAGGGGAAAGGAGAGGAAAAAATAAAGGAAGAATACAGCCTTGTTTTTATTCTGGATATGATTAATACAGGCATGTTGAGGATAAATGTGAACATAAAAGATAAAAATGTGTATTGCCAT
>JACRGN010000365.1 GCA_016234205.1 Nitrospinota bacterium
CTAAAAAACAACTTATTACCACAGGGGTAAAAATTTCAGAGTATACCTGAAAACCTTTTATTTATAGGTGTTTTCAATTTCGCAACTCCCTCTGTCTTGACCCGAAATAAAATCACCAATAATCTGAGTTTACTATCAAAAACCTCATCCTCCATTTGCATGGAAGGATTAAAACCTTTTCTATTTTGACTGCAATTCTGTTAAATGAAACGACTGTGAATCCACTGAGAAGATAAAGGATAAAAAGAATGAAGGTATCTAAACAGACTGAAAAATAAGAATGGAATTCTGACGAAGAAAAAACAGGACGATAGAAAAAATTTTTAGGAGTGTTTAAACTGACTGAGCAAGTCTTGTGCCTTATGTTTCATTATTTTACTACTCCTCACTCCTCTTTTCCAAAGAGGGGATTCAGAATATCTCCTTCAATACTACTTCTAACCCTTTTAGGAGTTTTGATTTTATACTCCCTTCACCTTTTGCAGATGCAAACTCCCTGTAAACATCACCCTCAAGGGTCAATACTTCTATTGCCTTCTCCTGCAAGAATACAAGCCAGTATTCTTTTACACCATAGCGCCGATATAATTCCTTCTTTTTCACTACATCGTAAAAGGTGGATGAAGGTGATAGTATCTCCACTATCAAATCAGGTGCACCCATTATTGCCCGCTCCTCTATTATCTTTTCCCTATCTTTGCTTATAAAGAGGATGTCGGGCTGTAGAACAACATCTTCTGCCAAAACCACATCTGTAGGGGCATAAAAGAGTTCGCCGAGATTATTTTTAATTATAAAATTCCCCATAATACGCCCTATCTTCCCTGAGACACTCTGATGTGTAGTAGTAGGTGCGGGAACCATAATTAATTCCCCCTCATATACCTCATACCTTTTCTCATCTTCAATCGTTAGGTAATCGGCATAGGTGTATCTTTTGTGCTGGACTGTTTCTAAAGTGGCTATTGACATTTTACTATTTGGATAAAAGATAGTTTCATTTTTAACCTAACTACTTGATTTATAGGAAATATACTATTTCAAAATAACCCTGTCAAGGATTTTTCTGTGATTATTTTCAGGAAAAATGTTTCCTTTTCAGTCAATCTGCATCATCCTTCAATTTAATCTATTCTCTTAATCAATAGCTAACATCTCACTCTTAAGCTCCTTAATTTGATCCCTCAGTTTTGCCGCCTTCTCAAACTCCATGTTTTTTGCAGCCTCTTTCATCTCTTTTTCCAGAGCCTCAATTATTTTTTTAATGTCATCTTCTGACATATATTCCGCCTTTTTTTCTGCTACAAGAGGAATGGTATAATAATCCTCTTCATATATACTCCCCATCACCTCATGTATATTCTTCTTTATTGACTCAGGGGTTATGCCATTCTTTTTATTGTATTCCGTCTGTATCTTTCTCCTGCGGTTTGTCTCATCAATAGCCCTCTGCATTGAGCCTGTAACATTATCTCCATACATTATGACCTCACCCGCCACGTTCCTCGCAGCCCTTCCAGAAGTCTGAATGAGGGAGACCTCAGACCTCAAGAAACCTTCTTTATCTGCATCAAGTATTGCCACGAGAGAGACCTCAGGTATATCAAGTCCCTCTCTCAATAGATTTATGCCAATCAGGACATCAAATTCACCGAGCCTCAATTCCCTTAATATCTTCACCCTCTCAAGTGTATGTATATCAGAATGGAGGTATCTCACCCTTACACCTAAATCCTCATAATACTCTGTCAAATCTTCAGCAAACCTCTTTGTAAGTGTGGTAACCAAAACCCTCTCATTTTTTTCTGCCCTTAACCTTATTTCATGCAACAGGTCATCCACCTGCCCTTTTACAGGTCTTACTGTAATATTTGGGTCCATAAGCCCTGTAGGTCTTACAACCTGCTCGGTAATTAGGGGTGAGCCTGTAGAACCCTTACTTTTTCCTATCTCATATTGTGCAGGTGTTGCTGATACATACACTACCTTATTAACCCTGTTTTCAAACTCTTTAAAATTGAGCGGCCTATTATCCAATGCAGAGGGGAGACGGAAGCCATATTGAACGAGGGTAGATTTTCTTGACTTATCCCCTTCATACATACCCCTGATCTGCGGGACTGTTGCATGGCTTTCGTCAATAAAGAGCATGAAATCATCTGGAAAATAGTCCAGCAGTGTTGGCGGCGGCTCTCCCTGCATCCTGCCTGTAAGGTGTCTTGAGTAATTCTCAATACCATGACAGTATCCAACCTCTTTCATCATCTCAATATCAAACATTGTCCTCTGGGATATCCTCTGAGCCTCAAGTAATTTCCCCTCGTATTCAAATTTTCCACTCACATCCAATAGCTCCTTCTTTATAGACTTAATTGCCCTTTCTATATTGTCTTTTGTAGTTACATAATGGCTGTTTGGATATATTATGAGCTTCTTGTGCCTGCTTACAGGAACACCCCTCAATGGGTCTATTCTATGGATAGAGTCTATCACATCCCCGAAGAACTCTATCCTCACAGCCTTCTCACTCTCATAGGCGGGGAATATCTCCACAACATCCCCCATAACCCTGAATGTTCCCCTGCGAAAATCTATATTATTTCTCTCATACTGCATCTCTACCAATTTTGACAGGACATTTTCTCTATCAACCTCCTGCCCCTCCTCAATCTTTAAAACTATCGCTGAATACTCATCAGGTGAGCCGAGGCCATATATACATGAGACACTCGCAACAATGATTACATCCTGCCGTTCAAAGAGGGAGTATGTTGCAGAATGTCTCATCATCTCTATCTCTTCATTTATAGACGAATCTTTTTCTATATATGTATCACTCTGGGGAATGTAAGCCTCAGGCTGGTAGTAGTCATAATAACTTACAAAATACTCCACTGCATTTTCAGGAAAGAAAGACTTAAATTCATTGTAAAGCTGTGCTGCGAGAGTCTTATTATGGGCAATGACAAGTGCAGGCTTCTGAACCTTTTCTATGACATTTGCCATTGTAAAGGTCTTGCCCGAACCAGTAACACCAAGGAGAACCTGATGGTTAATGCCTTTCAGGATATTATTGGAAAGCTTCTCAATAGCTTCAGGCTGGTCACCCTTTGGTTTAAAATCGGAAACAAGTTTGAATCTATCCATAAAATAAACGAAGACTAAATTAGCCACAGAGAGTACAGAAAAAACAAAAACAAAAAAGATTAAGGTTGGACACAGATGAACACAGATTTGTTAAGATTTTAATTTTTATCTGTGTGTATCTGTGAAAATCTGTGTCCTATTTATTTGTTTTTTCTCTGTGTTCTCTGTGGCTAAATCTTCTCTTTTCCTATCTTTATTGCACAGAAGGAGGCGCACATGGTGCAGACATCATTTTCAGACGGCGGGTTTTCACTCCTCTTCTTTCTTGCCCTTTCAGGGTCAATGGCTGTTTTTATCTGACCTTCCCAGTCCAGAGACTTCCTGAACTTTGCCATTTTAATATCCCTCTCAATTGCACCCCTTACCCCTTTTGCAATATCGCCTGTATGGGCTGCGATTTTTGATGCAATCACACCCTCTCTAACATCATCTACTGTCGGAAGACTCAGATGCTCTGATGGAGTTACATAACATAGAAAATCTGCACCAGATGCAGCGGCAATGGCACCGCCAATTGCAGATGTGATGTGGTCATATCCGGGTGCAATGTCTGTTACAAGTGGTCCAAGGACATAAAATGGTGCATTGTGGCATAACCTCTTTTGAAGAAGGATATTTGCGGAAATCTGATTTATAGGCATATGCCCCGGTCCCTCAATCATTACCTGAACCCCTGCCTCTACTGCCCTGTCTGATAGCTCTCCTAAGATTATTGTCTCCTGAACCTGCCCCCTGTCTGTTGCATCTGCGAGACAACCGGGCCTTAAACCATCTCCAAGACTCAAGACCATTTCATATTTCTTTGCAATCTCAATAAGCCTGTCATACTGGGAATATAGAGGATTTTCTTCTTTTGTATAGGACATCCATTTTGCAAGCAGCGCCCCTCCCCTGCTTACAATATCAAGCAATCTCCCCTCATTATCCATCTTTTTTACCGTATCAAGTGTTACGCCGCAATGGACGGTAATAAAATCTACACCATCCTCACCATGCCTCTCTATCACTCTAAAAATATCTTCGGCTGTTAATTCATAAAGATTTTTATTATCCTTCACAATCTCGCATATTGCCTGATAAATCGGGACTGTCCCTATAGGCACAGTGGAATTTTTTATAATCTCTCTGCGGATAGAATTTATATCACCACCAGTGCTCAAATCCATTACGGTATCAGCGCCAGCGTCTATCGCAACCTTCAATTTCTCTAACTCAATATTAATATCTGCCTTGTCGCCTGAAGTCCCTATATTTGCATTTATCTTTGTCCTGAGCCCCCCGCCTATGCCGAGTGGTTCAATATTATTCCTCTTTTTATTCTGGGTTATGACAATAATCCCATCTGCAATACCACTCCTTATAAATTCAGGAGTTACTCTCTCTGTCTCTGCAACTACTTCCATCTCGGGTGTAATAACACCCTTTCTTGCCTTTTCAATTAACGTAGTCATAAGATTTTGCCACAGACTTTCACTGACTTTAAGCCATTTAAACTGTTTAAACCGTTTGAACCGTTTTTAATGAGTCTGTGTTAGTCAGTGGCTAATTTATAAAAAACTCTATTAACTCATGCCCCTTTTCAAACTTAATTGAAGGGTTACTTACTATCTTTTCATTAAAATTAGATACCCCGCTTCCACCCTTTGCCGGATAAATCGCAAATGGAACACGCTCTGATGAATGTGTCTTAATGGAAATTGGCGATGGGTGGTCGGATACGACCATTATCCTATACTCCTTAAATTTCTTTATGCCTTCTAAAATCCGCCCGACTACCCTCTTATCAAAATCCTCTATCGCCTTTATCTTATTTTTTAGTGAACCATTATGAGCCGCCTCATCAGGAGCCTCTACATGAAGATATACAAAATCCTTATTTTCCAATTCCTTCAATGCATAATCTGCCTTACCCTCATAATTTGTATCAATATACCCTGTTGCCCCTGGAACATCTATTGGTGTTAATCCGGCATAAATGCCAATACCTTTCATCAAATCAACTGCCGCTATAATTGAACCTGTCAGATTAAATCTCTCTTTCAAAGTAGGCATTGCAGGTGCCTTCCCATGACCCCAAAGCCATATACTATTTGCAGGATTTTTACCATTATTTTTTCTCTCTTTATTTATCTTATGATTACTTAAAACCATCTGAGAACTATTCATCAACTCTGTTAAGATATTAGCTCTATCTCCTTGAGAAATATAACTTTTTATATTTTTGCCAGAAATGTCGTGGGGCGGCGTAAGTTTTAGGTTGCTACTACCATTTTTCCAAACCATAAGATGACGGTAGCTGACCCCCGGATAGAACTTAATCTCATCAGTTCCCAGTTTCTTATCAATTGCAGAAATTAATTCCCTCGCCTCTTCTGTGCTTATATGCCCTGCACTAAAATCCTCCATGATTAATTCACTATCTGTTGGTTTCAGTGTAACAAGATTACATCTGAAAGCCACATCTGTCGGTGAAAGTTTTACTCCAATACTTGCTGCCTCAAGTGGTGCCCTGCCTGTATAATATTTTTCAGGGTCATAACCGAGTATGGAGAGGTTTGATACATCACTCCCCGGCGGGAAACCATCAGGGATAGTCTTCACACATCCTACAGTCCCATTTTTTGCAATAAAGTCCATATTGGGAGTCTTTGCATACTCCAGCGGTGTCTTATCACCCAATTCTTTTATCGGGTAATCAGGCATCCCATCACCAAGAAGAATAATGTATTTCATGTTAAAAATACTCCTTAAAAAGATTATCTCTTAGAGGCTTCAAGATTTCAAGTTTTTTATGCTTTACAAAGAAAGAGTTTCCAATTGACAGGTCTCCCAACCCACTATAGAATATTTAAAAAATATGATAATGAAATTTTATCTGAAAAATAAATGACTATTAAATAACTGCTATTGTAAAGCTTTAAGATTAAAACATATCTGCCAATTATGTATGCACCTAAAAGCATCTGATATATTCGGAAGGATATTTAAGACAAAGGGCTTTTTTGAAAAAAGACTGCATAGCTGTAAGTTTGATGACATTGGTAAAATAAATAATGAATCTATGCTTTTTGGTAATGAACTGATACAAAAAATACATTCCGATGTTGATACTGAAGATTATAAATATTATAATTCAGAAGATGTCAAAGGTTTACGTGAATCTCTTAAATATCTTATAGAAAAAAATCCTATTCCAATAATCAAAGAAGTTTCCATATTGAATTTGAACGGCGTTAATGCTTCAAAATCTTCTGGATATAGAAGTTTAGAAGATTTTGCAAATAATTTGCTTTTGCCGGACGAATATACATGGGGACATCCTATAACTTTTCAAACGGAAAAAGATTTTAACGATAATATTAACTTTATAAAATGTAGATTCGGGGCGGATTGTATATTTGAAGTTTATTATCAAGAATGGAATCAAAAATATTTCATTATAAATTGTGATGGGTTTCACCATCTTGCTGCTATTTATAGGCAATGTAAAGAACAAAAGAGAGACTATTACCTAAAAAGCCAAATTATAAAATTTAAGATTAACAAAGAAAAAGCTATGTTTATTTTAAATAATTTTTTTCATTAGTTTTAAATAAGAATACAAGATATTGTCTTTGTGATGTCTTGAAAGGATTTAGGATTAAGAATTGTTATTCCTATATTAATGGTTCAGAAAATAGGCAGATTCTTTTTTTAAAGCAAAACAATTTTTCTTCATTTGCTTACTCAAAATTAATAGAGAGGAAAAAGTATGTTTTTGACTTGAATGAATATATAAGTAATTTATTATGAAATTTACCAAAAAGGAGGTTAATTTATGAGTGCTTATAGATTCTCAGTAGTTATAGAAAAAGATAAAGATGGTTATTTTGCCTTTTGTCCAGAACTTCAGGGTTGTTATACACAAGGAAATACTTATGAGGAGGTATTGGAGAATATCAAAGATGCTATCCATCTCCATGTGGAAGATAGATTAGAGAATGGTGAGGAAATCCCTCAATCTGAATCAATAAGTCTAACTTCTATGGAAGTAGCTGTATGAGTGAAAAGCTGCCAAGGGTAACCGCTGCTGATGCAATAAGAGTATTAGAACGAGCAGGATTTTCTTTTAAGAGACAGACTGGAAGTCATAAGATATACAAAAACAAAGAAGGTAAAAGAGCAACTGTTCCTTATCATTCAAGTAAAATTCTCCATCCAAAAGTTTTAAAAAGTATCCTAAACGATGCGGATTTGACAGTAGAAGAATTTAAAGAATTGTTGTAAAAAATTCCTATCTCCTCCCCCCATTCTCCACCCTTATCAAAACAGATTTATCCAGAACAACATCAAGTTTATCTATCTCCGAAAGTGCCTTTTGAATGTCCTTCTCCTTTGCAGAATGGGTCATAACAACAAGGGGGACTCCGCCTTTCTCTCCCCTCCCCTTCTGAATGACAGAGGAGATACTGATTGAGTTATTGCCAAGAATACCTGAAATTTTTGACAAAACGCCGGGCTTATCCAGAACAGAAAATCTTATATAATATTCGGAAACAATATTGCTGATACTCTTGATTTTTGCATCCTCAATATACTTTGACAGAAATGAGAGAGGAGATACTCTATTCACACCGCCGTTCAAGATATTCCTGCTTATTTCTATCACATCACCAACAACTGCACTACCTGTCGGCATATCACCTGCCCCTCTGCCAATGAGCATATTCTCTCCGACTGCATCGCCAATAATCTCAATTGCATTCAGGACTCCATTCACCTTTGATATAGGATTATCCTCTCTTGTCATTGTAGGATGAACCCTCACCTCTATCTCATTACCGCTTTTCTTTGTTATTGCAAGAAGTTTTATCCGATAGCCAAATTCCATTGCAAAGTTTATATCTATCGGCGTTATCCTTGAAATCCCTTCAGTATAGACCTTATCAAAATCAACCCTCACACCAAAGCATAGGGATGCAAGGATTGTAACCTTATGTGCAGAGTCAATACCATCAATATCAAGGCTTGGATTTGCCTCTGCAAAACCGAGTGCCTGAGCCTCCTTCAAAACCTCATTGAAGGGTCTGCCTTCATCACTCATCTTGCTTAATATATAATTGCATGTCCCATTGACTATTCCATAAACCGACTGGATATTATTTGCAGTAAATCCTTCTTTGATTGCCCTTATAATCGGGATACCGCCGCCTACACTCGCCTCAAACCCTATATCCACATTATTCCTGCTTGCTGTCTCAAAAATTTCACTCCCACTTTTTGCAAGTAATGCCTTATTAGCGGTAACCACATGCTTTTTATTTTTTAATGCCTGAAGAATAAAGCTCTTAGCAGGCTCATAACCGCCAATAAGTTCAATTACAATATTTACTTCAGGGTCATTTAAAACCTTGCTGGCATCTTTTGTAAGGATATTTTTATCTACCTTTACCCCCCTGTCCCTCTCTATATCTAAATCAGCAATCCATTTGAGATTTAATTTTGCACCGAGCCTTTTTTCAATGACACCACTATTCTGCTGTAAAATCTTAACAACCCCTGTGCCAACAGTGCCGAATCCTAATAAGCCGATATTAATTGATTTCATAAAATTGCCTTATTTTTCAGTCATCCAGTTTTCAATCCTGAGTTTACCTATCCTGTTAAAATGTTCGGTATTATTCGTAACTAAAATACCGTTGTTGTCAAATACAATACTTGCAATCAAAATATCAAAGTTATCAATAATCTCACCACGCACCTTTAGGATTGATTTAATTCTCCCAAACTTTTTAGCAGAGTTTTTTGTAATTGGAAGCGGCTTAATTACTCTTACAAATTTTTCTATTGTCTCTAAATTATCCTTTATTTTTTCAGAATAGAAAGCCCCATGATAAAGTTCTGCAACTGTAATAATGGTTGTATTTATATTCTGAAGACCAACCAGTTCTATCTTGTTTTTAATACTTGCAATCCCCTTCAACCAGTAAATACATATATCAGTATCAAGGATATATTTCACATCAATACCTCTTTTCTGTGAGACACTTTTCTATCTTTGTATATTTCCCTAATTAATCTATCCACATCAAACTTTCTCCATGCCCCAAAGGTCTTATAAAATTCTTTTTCACTTTTTTCTGTTTCTATTACTTCCTCATCAAGAAAAGTAATTATAACCTCTGATTTTTTTTTAAACTTAATCTTTTCTGCTGGTTTAATCCTTTTTCCGTCATAGATACCTTTTACTGAAATCATATCAATCACCTCCTTACAATATTCCCTTTATCCCTCTTATAGCCTGTCTTGTCCTCTGCTCATTCTCAACGAGGGCAAAGCGGACATACTCATCTCCTCCATCACCGAATCCGATTCCGGCAGAGACAGCCACTTTTGCCTTATCCAATAAAAGTTTTGCAAATTCAATGGAGCCAATCTTCTTAAATTGCTCAGGAATTTCAGCCCATACAAACATGGTTGCCTTTGGCTTCTCAATCTTCCACCCAATTCGGTCAAGTCCATCTACAAGGACATCCCTACGAGATTTGTAGATGTTAGCGATTTCTTTAACACAGTCCTGAGGCCCATTCAATGCTATAATAGCAGCAATCTGAATTGGCTGGAACATCCCATAATCAAGATAACCCTTCAGCTTCTGTAATGCCTTTATAATCTCACTATTCCCTACACAAAAACCTACCCGCCAACCCGGCATATTATAGCTTTTTGAAAGTGTGAAAAACTCAACCCCCACATCCTTCGCACCCGGAATCTGCATCATACTCGGCGCCTTATATCCATCAAAAACAATATCTGCATAAGCCAAATCATGAATCACTATAACATCATGCTCTTTTGCAAAGGCAACAACCTTTTCAAAAAATGGCAGTTCAACACAGGCAGTCGTAGGATTATGTGGAAAACTTATTACAATTGCCTTTGGTTTGGGCCAGAGCCTTTTAAATGTATTTGTCAGTTCCTCAAAAAAATCATTATTCTTTTTTAAGGGAACAGTAACCACATCAGCACCTGCAATAATAAACGCGTATGTATGAATTGCATAAGTTGGTGAAGGGACCAATACAGTGTCCCCCGGACCCGAAATAGCAAGTGCAAGATGGGAGAGTCCCTCTTTTGACCCTATAGTAACAATAGCCTCTGTCTCATAGTCTAAGTCAACATCGTAATTTCTTTTATACCAGTCAGTGATTGCGAGCCTCAGTTTTTTTATACCCCTTGATGCAGAATACCTGTGATTCTGGGGTTTATAAGAAGCCTCTATCAACTTCTCCACTATATGCGGAGGGGTAGGCTGGTCGGGATTCCCCATACCAAAGTCAATAATATCATCCCCCCTCTGCCTCGCCTTCATTTTAAGGTCAGTAACTACACTGAGGATATATGGCGGCAATCTCTCTATTCTTTGAAATTTGTGCATAACTTTTACAACCTTCTATATTTTTTACTTAATGGGAAAAGATTCGGATTTTTGATTATAAAAACGGATTGATAATCCTTACACCTTCAATATTCTGTCCATGCTGCATATCCTCTGAATAAATAGCAATACACCTTGATTCTAATGCGGAGGATAACATCAGACTATCCCAATAGGCATACTTATAGCTTTTGGCTATATCTATTGCTTTATCAATAGTTGCTTTTGAAACCATTCCTACGTTGAATATTTCAAAGAGATTATTATTTATCACCTTGAGAGACTCCATATCCACATTGAATTTCCGACTCATAATCCAGATAAATTCATTAATCACCTGTGTGCTTATGGCAATTTCTTCATTTTCAAGAATTAATAACACCTTATCTTTTTTGCCAATTTCAGTACTTGAGTAAGAATAAATCAGAATATTTGAGTCTATAAAAATCATTTATTTTCTTCTCCATAAATTTCCTCTCTTTTGAACTTCCACTTGGCAGTATCTATTTTGACAGTATCTATGAGAAGTTTCTTCGCTATTTCATTTTCAGTTTTTACAATAACCTCAACTGTTTTATTCTTGAATCCTTCAGGCAGTTTTATGTGTAAAACATTATCATCGGTTTTAATTTTACTCTTAACAAGTATCATACTTCCCCCTTTCTGAAAATTTCTATAAAATAAATTATAATATTATCATAAATTATATCATACACAATATAAAACACCGCTATGTAAAACACCGCTAAAAAAGATTATCATCCACCACTTATAAAAAGGAATACAAAGGAGGGTAAAAGAGTAAAAGGGTTAATGTTTAAGAGTCCTGGCGCAACGAAACCCTACATCATTGCCGCGTTCCGGGCGAAACCATGTGCGATTGGCACAACGACAGAAATAAGCTTCATGGAACCACGAGCCGCCGCGCAATGCCTTATATTTTTTATCTTTATCATACCAACTATCTGTACATTCCCACACATTTCCTGCCATGTTCAATTCACACCTAAATACTTTCCCCATTACATCCATTCTCTTCTGTTCTTTTATAGTCAAGGTTATCTCTTCCATAACCTGACATTTTATCGTTGCTATTAACCCCTGTCATTATTACTTTGCTAACACAA
>JACRGN010000362.1 GCA_016234205.1 Nitrospinota bacterium
CAAGGTAAAGTGAGAATATCTTTGCAGTATCGGCTATACTCTCCCCCCTGTCCATCTGAAGGTCTTTTGCACCAAGAAACAGGGCATGACCGCCCAGTTGATACATCCCTGATTCAAAGGATATTCGTGTGCGGGTGGATGCCTTTTTGAATATCATGCCGAGGGTTTTACCCTTCAGCGGATGGTAGGTCTCTCCTGCACGAAATTTTTCTTTCAGAAATTTGGCATGATTGAAAATGCCTTCAATATCCTCACGGCTGATATCCGATATAGTGAGGAGGTCTTTTTTCATTTTACCGGCACAGTCCCTTTATTTACTGCCTCTTTGAAAACCTCATCCAATACACTTACAAGCCTGTCTATATCCTTAGTTGCAACTGTTAAAGGCGGAAGAAATCTTAAAATCCTGTCTGCTGTGTAGTTTATAAGGAATCCCCTTTTCAGGCATTCCTCAGTTATTCCCCTTGCAGAAAAACTCAGCTCCATACCGATCATCAATCCCATACCCCTGACATCTTTTATAAATGAATATTTATCTTTCAGCTTCTTCAGTTTTCTTATAAAATAATTCCCCATCCTCTTGCAGTGGGATAGAACACTTTTATCAATAGCCTTCATTACTGCAATACCGGCGGCACATGCCAGCGGATTTCCTCCAAATGTAGAGGCATGACTCCCCGGGACAAATGACTTTGCAACCTCAGCCCTTGCAAGCATAGCACCTATTGCAACACCGCCCCCAAGAGATTTTGCCAGTGTCATTATGTCAGGGCTTATCCCGAAGTGTTCATACGCAAAGAATTTTCCTGTCCTCCCCATCCCTGTCTGGACTTCGTCAAACATAAGGAGGAGCCTCTTTGAAAAACATATCTCCCTTAAGCCCTTTAAATAATCCCTGTGAGGGATATTGACACCCCCCTCACCCTGAATCGGCTCTACCATTATCGCACATGTCCTCCCGTTTATTGCCTTCTCTACTGCCGAGAGGTCATTGTATGGAACATACCTGAACCCGGCAAGCAACGGCTCAAAACCTTTATGAAATTTTTCCTGAGCTGTGGCTGATATGGTGGCTATTGTCCTGCCGTGGAATGACTGATGCATGGTTATAATCTCATACCTGTCATTACCATAATTGTCTTTGGAGTATTTCCTTGCCAGCTTTATTGCCGCCTCATTTGCCTCGGCTCCGCTGTTACAGAAAAACACCTTATCTGCAAATGATTTTTTTGTAAGGAGCTTTGCCATCTCCATTTGCGGAAGTGTATAGTAGAGGTTGGATACATGGATGAGTTCGCCTGCCTGTTTTTTCAAGGCATTTGTTATCTGAGGGTGGCAGTGTCCGAGATTATTGGCTGCAATTCCGCTTACAAAGTCGTAATACTCCTTGCCTTCAGAATCCCAGACCTTGATTCCCCTCCCCTTCACCAAAACAACAGGGTATCTTCTGTATGTATCAGCAATGCTTTTATTGTAAAGGTCTATAACTTTATCTATTTTCATTGCAAGAACAAAAATCTAATTTTCTTAGGAAATCAGGAATACAGGAATATTTTTTCATGCCTTCCTGAATTCCTTAGAGTTTTTATAATTTCCTATACATGAACAAAGACTTGATTTTAGACAGGATATACAGGATAAAACAGGATAAAAAATATTTAAAAATTAATCCTGTTAATCCTGTCAAGATTTTATAATTTCCTATACATTAAAAACTTAAGTTTTTTTTATTTCTGACAGCCTCTTGCTGGGACGCTCCTCCCAAAACAAGACAATGGGACTTGCAATATAGATAGATGAATATGTCCCTGCAACAACACCGACCACCATAGCAAGGGAGAAACCATTGATAACTTCCCCGCCAAACAAAAATAGAATGATGGCAACTAAAAATACTGTAAATGATGTTAAAATGGTCCTGCTCAAGGTTTCGTTGATGCTCTTATTTATTATAGTTGCATAGCTCTCCCTCCTCATATTCTTAAGATTCTCCCTGATTCTGTCATATACAACTATGGTATCGTTAATTGAGTAACCAACAATGGTGAGGAGTGCGGCTACAATTGTA
>JACRGN010000363.1 GCA_016234205.1 Nitrospinota bacterium
AAAGAGGGCATTAGATGAGATAAATAAAGTGGAGTGGATTCCGTCATGGGGGAAAGAAAGGATATACCAGATGGTTGAAAACCGCCCTGACTGGTGCATATCAAGGCAGAGGTCATGGGGTGTTCCAATAACCGTATTTTACTGTAAGGGGTGCAAAGAGACTATCTTTTCCAGAGAAATATGTGAGCATGTGGCAAACCTCATGGATAAAAATGGTGCAGATGTGTGGTTTGATAAAGATGTAAAAGAGTTAATGCCGTCAGGGATAAAATGCCATAAGTGCGGCGGGAGTGATTTTGAAAAAGAGGCAGATATCCTTGATGTCTGGTTTGATTCAGGTGTAAGTTATACTGTAGTAGAAAAGAGGGATGAACTCTCCTTCCCATCTGATTTATATTTAGAGGGCTCTGACCAGCACAGGGGCTGGTTTCACAGCTCACTTCTTACCTCTGTATCTATAAAAGGCAAGGCACCGTATAAATCTGTCCTCACTCACGGCTATGTGGTGGATGGTCAGGGGAGAAAGATGTCCAAATCACTCGGCAATGTAATTGCACCGCAGGAGGTTATAGATAAATATGGTGCAGAGGTCTTAAGGCTCTGGGTATCTTCGGAAAACTACAGGGAAGACATCAGGCTATCCGATGAGATTTTAAAAAGGCTGTCAGAGGCATACAGGAAAATAAGAAATACATTCAGATATATACTTGGCAATCTCTATGACTTTGACCCCTCAAAAAATACGGTTAAATACGAGGATATGTTTAAACTGGACAGGTTTATCCTGCATAAACTTCAGGGGCTGATTGAAGAGATAAGAACTGCATATAATAACCATGAATACCATGCATTCTTCCATAACTTCCATAATTTCTGTGCTGTAGACTTGAGCTCATTCTACCTTGATATAATAAAGGACAGGCTATATACATTCAGTGCAGATTCGGCAGGCAGGAGGTCTGCACAGAGTGCAATCTATGAAATCCTGATGTCAATGGTGAAATTGATGTCGCCTGTCCTATCATTTACTGCAGAGGAGATATGGGGGGTTATCCCCGGCAATGCCGCTATCCAGAGCATACATCTTACTCAGTTCCCTGATATAAAAAAGGAGTGGATTGATAATAAACTATCTGAGAGGTGGAAAAAACTCCTCCTCGTAAGGGGTGAGGTATTAAAGGCATTGGAGACTGCGAGGAAGAATAAATTAATTGGACACTCATTAGATGCAAAGATAACCCTGCTCTGCCCTCCTGAATTAAAGATATTCTTAGAAGAATATAAGGAAGAATTAAACAGTATATTCATAGTGTCTTCTGTAGATATTCTTCCTGCTTCAGCCTTCAGCCTTCAGCCTTCAGCATTAAAGAGTGATGAAATAGAAGGTTTGTTTCTATCGGTATCCCAGGCATTGGGCAAGAAGTGTGAAAGATGCTGGAACTACAATGAGAGTGTCGGTGAAAACAATGAACATCCTACAGTCTGTAACAGGTGTATTGGTAATTTGAGCAATGAGCAATGAGTAATAAATATTCCCCTTTAATCATTATACTTTTTATAATGGCAATCCTTGACCAGATTACAAAGCTATATATAGTAAGTAATTTTGAGCTCTATCAATCAGCAGAGATAATCAAGGGGTTTTTTAATATTACATATATCAGAAATTCGGGTGTGGCATTCGGCATGTTTTCTAATTTAAAGGGTGTCTTTATCCAGATTGCCTTTATAGCTATTTATATTATTGCAATAATCTCTATTGTCATATTATACAGAGAGACTCATGGATATAGCCATATAGCCCTTTCCCTCATCCTCAGTGGGGCAATTGGTAATCTTATAGACAGGATATTCAGGGGCGAGGTTGTTGACTTTCTTGATTTTCACTGGCAGAATTACCACTGGCCTGCATTCAATGTAGCAGATTCATGTATAACAGTAGGAGTCGGATTGTTGATGATAACAATGATAGGTAAAGAGTCTAAGAGTCTAAGAGTCTAAGAGATTTCACATCTTTGTCTTTTAGACTTATAGTCTTTTAGACTTATAGACTATAATCTTTATGCATCCAATACTTTTTAAAATTGGTCCTATAACCATATATACTTACGGTGTGCTTATAGCCACTGCCTTTTTCCTCGGACTCACCCTTGCTGCAAGACAGGCAAGAGCAGAAGGTGAAGACCCTCAAAAGATAATGGACTTAAGCTTCTACATACTCATATCGGCAATTGTCGGGTCAAGGCTTTTATATATTGTGGTTGAATATAAAGAATATATATCCAATCCCCTTCGGATTTTTAAAGTATGGGAGGGGGGGCTTGTATTCTATGGCGGTTTTATAATGGCTACGGCAGTAGTTATTATTTATATAAGAAAACATGAAATGAATTTATGGAAGGTCGGCGATATCTTAGCACCATCTGTAGCAATTGGGCAGGGGGTTGGAAGATTGGGATGTTTCTTTGCAGGGTGCTGTTATGGAAGGGAGACAGATGTCTCATGGGCAGTTATCTTTAAAGACCCTAATACACTGGCACCATTGGATGTCCACCTCCACCCGACACAGCTTTATGATTCCGCAAATGGATTTATTATTTTCGCCATGCTTCTTATTTTGCGGAAATTTAAAAAATTTGATGGACAGTTGTTCTGGACATATACCCTACTTTACGCAGTCGGAAGATTTATTGTAGAAATATTCAGGGGAGATGAGAGGGGATTTGTAATTGAATCATTTCTATCCACATCACAGTTTATAGCAATCCCATTATTTATAGCATCACTTGCTATGCTGATAAAACTAAAAAGACAGAAGTCAGAACAAAAAACTTAATGAAACCACAGATGGACACAGATTAACACAGATTTTAAAATCTTATTCTTAGCCATTTCTCCTCGTTATCTTGTGTAAATCTTGTGAAATCTTGTGGTTGCTTTTATAATTTCCTATACCTTAAAATAAGTGGCTTCAACAAAATCAATCTATATCGCTTCAGATTCTGCAAATCAGAGAATAGATAAATTCCTCTCCTCCTATGATTCAACATTATCCCGTTCATTTATCCAGCGATTAATTGATAACGGCAGTGTAACGGTTAACGGAAAATTTGCTAAATCAAGTTACAAACTGAAAGGGGGGGATGAGATAAAAATGGAGATTCCGGAATTAGAACCCTCAACTGTAAAACCTGAGCCAATACCATTAGATATATTATATGAGGATGAGTCTGTAATAGTTATAAATAAACCTGCAGGGATGGTAGTTCACCCTGCGGCAGGATACGGCTCTGGCACTCTTGTAAACGCATTGCTTTATCACTGCAGAAACACCCTCTCAGGTATAGGCGGCATAGAGAGGCCTGGAATTGTCCACAGGCTTGACAAAGACACATCAGGGCTGCTCATGGCAGCAAAGGATGATTTTACACACAATCACCTCTCAAAACAGCTTAAGGACAGGACTATTGTCCGCAAATACCTTGCATTGGTTAAAGGAATCATCAAGGAAGATTCAAAGAAAATTGAGATACCAATAGGCAGACATGTAACGGACAGAAAAAAGATGTCTATAAAAACAAAGAGAGGGAGGATAGCTATAACTGAATTTACTGTAATTGAGAGATTTGATAATTATACGCTCTTGGAGATAAGATTAAAGACAGGAAGAACACATCAGATTCGTGTCCACCTCTCTGCAATTGGTCATCCGGTTGCAGGAGATAGGGTATATGGGGGGCATAAAAAACAGGGTCATGGGTCATGGGTCATGGGTCAAGAAAAAAATAAACTTGCCCCTTGCCCTTTGCCCCTTGCCCTTATAATTCCCCGGCAGATGCTTCATGCTGCCATACTCGGTTTTATCCATCCAAAGACAGGGAAATATTTGGAATTTAATGCACAGCTTCCTGATGATATGAAAGATATTTTGATTTTTATAAGGAGGAAAAACTGATTCAGAGTTCAGAGCACGGGGTTTTTAAAACCCCGAACCCTGAACCTAAAAATTCTTAAATAATTACCTTACTGCATCTTTTAATGCCTGACCTGGTTTAAATTTTGCAACTTTTCTGGCAGCAATCTTTATTGTAGCACCTGTTGCCGGGTTTCTACCCATCCTTGCAGACCTCTTGCTAACCCCGAATGTACCAAAGCCAACGAGAGTTACGCTCTGTCCCTTTTTAAGTGACGCCTTTACTCCATCAGTGAATGCATTGAGAGCCTTCTCTGAAGCAGCCTTGCTAAGCCCTGCATCCTTTGCAATCTTCTCAACTAAATCTGCTTTATTCATCCTTTTATCCCCCCCTTCTCATATAGATTTTAATGGTTGAATTTCTGTATTTTTACACCCTGAACCCCTTATCTGTCAAGCTTTTTTTAACTTTTTTTAAAAAAATATAAAATCTTTAGCCACTAATGAACACGAATTAACACTAATTTTTTAAAAATCTTTTCTTTAATTCGTAAATATTCGTGCAAATTCGTGGCTAAAATTAAGTTTTTGTTCTACAGAAATTTTCTTGCTCTTAAAAATACCCTCTGCTATTATTCATTTTATGAAGCTAATTGTTGAGCCTTCTAATCTAAATGGTGTGATAAACATACCTGCCTCAAAATCTCACACCATAAGGGCGGTATTCATTGCCTCCCTTACAGACGGCGTTTCAGAGGTAATAAA
>JACRGN010000364.1 GCA_016234205.1 Nitrospinota bacterium
ATCTCAGAAGGCACTTACAATATGGGTGATGGAGAAACGCCAACCGTTGCAGGGGATAGGGCATTGCTGTAGGCAAAGAGGACTGCACTTGAACAGGCAGGCACTTATGTTGAAAGCTATACAAAAGTAAAGAACTACCAGTTAACAGAAGATGAAATCAAGGTTCTTGCATCGGGTATCATGGAAGTTACCATACTTGACAAAAAGAGGACTATTGTAGGAGACGGCTTTAACTTCTATGTAAAAATCAAGGCGAAGGTCAATCCTGACAATTTAGAAGAAATGGTAAAGAAGGTAAAAGACAAATCAGTAGTAGATGATTACAAAAAGATACAGGCTGATTACGATAAGAGCCAGAGAGAAATTGAAGAACTAAAGAAACAATTAGCACAGGCAAAAAATGAAGGTCAAAAGAAACAGGTAGAGGCAAAGATTACAAATGAAGATAAAAGATTTCAGGCAATTGATTGGTTTGAAAAAGGGTATCAGCATGGTTTAAACAAGGAACATGATTCTGCAATAGAGGCATACACAAATGCAATAGCCTTAGACCCGAATAATGCCGCAGCCTACAACAATCGTGGGAATGCTTATTATAATAAAGGACAATATGACAGGGCGATTGAGGATTTTAATAAGGCAATAGTCTTAGACCCGAATAATGCCTTTGCCTACAACAATCGTGGGAATGCTTATGATGACAAGAAACAATATGACAGGGCAATTGAGGATTATAATAAGGCAATAGCATTAGACCCGAATTATACCAATGCCTACAACGGTCGTGGGAATGCTTATGATAACAAAGGACAACATGACAGGGCTATTGAGGATTTTAACAAAGCAATTGCATTAAACCCGAATCTTGCCCAAGCCTACTACAATCGTGGAGTTGTTTATTATAGCAAAGGACAAAATGACAGGGCTATATCTGATTTTCAAAAGGCATGTGATATGGGGTATGAGAATGGGTGCAAAAATTTAAAGATTCTAAAAAAATAGGTGATAATTTTTCAGAGAAAGCCTGAACCAATGGATAGAATTGGAGGAAATCTATGCTTAAAAATATGAAATTGCAAAGAAAAATGGTGATTGTAGATAAGCAATGATTTACAAAGGCGTGTGATGGGGGATAAAAAGGAAAAATAAAATCTTTTCACAGCAAAGGCACAAAGACGCAAAGAACAAAAACTTAACATGTTGTTAAAAAAGCCATCTACTGTGTCATTCCCGCGAAAGCGGGAATCCATAATATATTGATTTTACAAAGACTGGATTCCCGATAAAAACTTCGGGAATGACATAAAAAAAGTTTTACAACCTGTTAATTAGACAGGATAAAGTCGGTTCGGCAGGCTCACGATGATAAGGATTGCATCCTGAGCTTGTCGAAGGATTGTTTCTAAGCTTATTTTTAATCCTGTTAATCCCGTCAAGTTTTTATAAAATTTCCTTTGCGGTCTCTGCGTCTTTGCGGTTAATCAGGCATATCCTTTCTGTAGATTATCTTATCGTCACCTTTGGAGTAAAAGTCCTTTATCCTTGCCTCTTCAGAAAAGCTGTTATTAATATAAAATTGCCTTGTCTTTTCATAGACTGCCCTTGAAGATGTCTCAGCGAGCAGTATCCTCCCTGAGAATTTTAAAATCTCATCTTCTACATATTTAAGGAGGTTTTTACCAATACCAAGTCTCTGATAATCTGACTTTACTGCAATCCAGTAAAGGTCATAAGCTCCATTTGTAAGTGGTGCCTTTCCATAGCAGACATATCCTACTACCCTCTCCCCTTTTCCCTCCCCCCCTGTGGGGGAGGAGAGGGCGGGGGGCAGTGCAGATGCAATCAGGTAATCTTTTTGAGAAGGATTATTTAGATAAATATCTATGAGTTCTAAAGCACAGTCAATCTCTTCTTGATTAAATATTTGTGTGTCAATGAGTATGGTTTTAATGTCCTCTCTGTCTTCACTTATTGTTTTTCTAATTTTTATTTCCATTAAATCTTTCTATCGCAGTGATGACGATGCCTTTTATTAATTTGTTGTATGACCAGCCGTCCGCCTTTGCAGATTCTGCTACCCCTGCATCTATTGATATGTCAGGGTTTGCATTCACCTCAAGGACAAAAGGGGTCTGGTTATTATCTAATCTTATGTCAATTCTTGCATAGTCTCTGCACCCTGTAATCTCAAATGTCTTTAATGCAACTTCTTTTATGCCATTTTTCATTTCAGGTGAAATAATTGCAGGGCATACAGATGGGGTGAATCTATAGCTGTCACTATCTTTCATCCATTTTGATTTATAGCAGAGTATCTTTGGAGCATTGGGGGGTATTTTTGAGTAATCTATCTCGGCAACAGGAAAAATATGGGGCGGATTATTTCCTAAGATTGATACATTAAATTCTCTGCCGTCAATGAATTCCTCTACTATTACCGGCTGACTGTATCTATCGGTGATATATTCAAACTTCTCTTTCAGTGAATCAAAATTAAAAACTACGGAATTGCTGTCAATCCCCACACTGCCATCCTCCGATTGAGGTTTTACCATAAGAGGAAATTGCAGATTCCAGATTCCAGATTCCAGATTCTGGACTGTATTGATCGATAATCCTGCCGGGACAGGGATGTTATTCTGGAGCAGAAGCTGTTTTGTTTTTTCCTTATCGGATGTTAAGCCTATTACCGAGGGCGGTGAGCCTGTATAGGCAACATTAAGCAGTTCAAAGACGGCAGCAACATTTGACTCCAAAGAAGAATCTCCATTAAACGCCTCGCAGAGATTAAATATAAGGCACGGTTTTGATTCCTCTATCTTTTCAATTGTCCTGATTAGATTTTTTGAATTTAAACCTATTCTGAGGGTCTTAAAGTTAGATTCAATCAGCGCCCTTTCAACAGCTTCAGATGTCTTTATTACAGACTGCAGTGATATTATATCTTCATTAGATCCCTTTTTTGATTCACGGTCATCATTATAGATAACTATAATAAGATTTTTCACTAAAACAAAAATACTGCTGCAGAGACTACTGTGCAGTACCCGTTCTTTACAACTGCTGTCTGAGTTATATTTGTAGTTCTGACGATTCTGTCGCTGATTTTAAAAACCTCTTTCTTCTCGTCCCAGCTTTTGTTTTCATCAAACTCAACACCAAGTGTTGATGCGAGCATAGCCGCAGCAAGGTCTTCTGCATAATCACCGGCAGATTTTTCGGTCTTCCCGTATGAGTGATGCTCACTTAAATAGCCGTAGGCATTTTTATCGGTCGGTATTGCACAGCCTACAGATGCAGCAACCAGCCTGTGCGGCTCATTGCTTCCGCATCTTGCAAGGACACAGTATGTGATCATGCCAGGTATCAACTGTTTCAGCCCTTCTTTTCTGCTGACTATCTTACAGCCCGGCGGCAATATGCTTGATACATAAACCAGATTGCATTTCTCAATACCTGCATCTCTTAAGGCAAGCTCAAAAGAACGAAGCTCTTCTTTATGAGTTCCAACACCTTTTGTAAAAAACATTTTTTTCGGGACAAGTACCATCTATTTTTCCTCCTTTATGTTAATGAAGTTTGAATTTAATTTTGTTTATACATGTTTGTTATTGGCAGCCTTCTGTCTTTTCCAAATGCCTTTGGTGTTATTTTGACGCCCGGCGGAGCCTGTCTTCTTTTATATTCATTCCTGTCAACCATGCTGACCACCCTTCTCACCATCTCCCTTTCATATCCCATTTTTACAATCTCATCTATTGTCTTATCCTCCTCTACATAAGCGTGCAGGATTGGGTCTAAAACAGGATAGGGTGGGAGCGTATCTGCATCCCTCTGGCTGGATTTCAGTTCGGCAGACGGCTCCTTTTCCAATATGTCTTTTGTTATTATTTCCCTCCTTTCTATAGAGTTTTTATATTTGGCAAGTTCATATACAAGTGTCTTCGGTACATCCTTTAAAATTGCAAACCCGCCTGCCATATCACCATAAAGTGTGCAGTAGCCTGTGCTGATTTCGCTCTTGTTCCCTGTAGTCAGGACGAGCCAGCTAAATTTATTTGAGAGTGCCATGACAATATTTCCCCTGATCCGTGCCTGTATGTTTTCTTCAGTTGTATCTCTTTGCAACCCTTCAAATGTCCCTTCTAATGCCTCATCGTAAGCATCCATCAAATTTGATATGGATATTTTTATTAATCTTATACCGAGATTGTTTGATAAATCCTCCGAGTCTGTAATGCTCCCAACCGATGAGAACGGCGAAGGCATGGAGACGCCTATTACATTATCTTTTCCAAGTGCATCTACAGCAATAACAGCCGTAAGGGCTGAATCTATACCGCCGCTCAGCCCTATTGCAACCTTTAAAAATCCATTCTTTCTTACATAGTCCCTTGTCCCGAGAACAAGGGCATTGTATACCTCGCCTAATTTATCAAGCGGTTTATTTTTAGGTGTTTCAAGGAGAGGAGGTTTTTTATCATAGGTGCTTTTTTCACTTATTTTTATAACTTTGAGGGCAGGGATTTTGCCTGATTGTTTTGTAATTTTTCTGTATCTTCCTTCAACCTGAATATCTGCAAATACGATATCCTCTTTAAACTGGTTCCCCTGTGTAATCAGCCTCCCCTTTTTATCAAATATGAATCCATTCCCGTCAAATACCAGCTCATCCTGTCCCCCCACAAGATTGTTATAAACTATGTGGCAGTTGTTCTCCCTCGCCCTTTTTGACAGCATCCTTTTTCTTATTCCTCCCTTACCAGCATGGTATGGCGATGAAGAAATATTTATTATGAGCTCAGCTCCCCCTTTTTTTACCTGCCATCTCGGAGGGCCATCATAATACCATATGTCTTCACATATATTTATTCCTGTAACAACTCCATTTATCACGAATACCGGGCATTCATTTCCAGGCTGAAAATATCTTTTCTCATCAAAGACGCCGTAATTCGGAAGATATATTTTATAATATACGCCTTTAATTATTCCATTATTTAAAATGCCTGCTGCGTTGTAAACAACATCATCTTTTTTATCAGCAAAACCCACAATGGCAGTTATATTTTTAGTCTTCTTTGCGATTTTCTTTAAAGACTTTTTGTTGCCTCTGATAAAATCTGCCTTCAGCAACAGGTCTTCGGGCGGATAGCCTGTCACAGCCAACTCTGGAAACACTACAATATCTGCCTTTAATCCCTCTGCCTTTTCTATGTATTCAATAATCTTTTTCGCATTGCCATCAATGTCACCGACAGTTGTATTTATCTGTGCCATTGCTATCCGTAAGTTTATCACATCCATAAATTAATTTTACAAAAATATATTAAAAAAATAAAATAATCAAATTGCAATAGACCCTGCTATCTCATTTATATTTCTAATACTATTTTGCCCGCAATATAATTTCAGCCCTTCTATGATTTTTTCCGTTACTGAGGGGTCAATGAAGTTGGCAGTTCCTATCTGAACAGCAGAGGCGCCGGCAATCATAAATTCAATGGCATCTTCATAGGTCATAATACCGCCTACTCCGATTATTGGCAATTTGATAGTTTTTGCGACCTGCCAGACCATTTTCAAAGCAACCGGTTTGATTGCCGGTCCTGAGAGGCCGCCTATTATATTTGCAAGCTTTGGTCTTCTTGTATTAATGTCAATTGCCATCCCTGAAATGGTATTGATAAGAGAAACTGCATCTGCC
>JACRGN010000371.1 GCA_016234205.1 Nitrospinota bacterium
ACTTCTTACTTCTTACTTCTTCTTGTGATGATGCCCCCAAGAAGTTGTTTAATGATGCATAGAGAGACTTGCTTGACGGCAGATACCAGAAGGCGGTAGATAAATATAATAAGATACTTGAAAAGTATCCCCGCAGCGGATATTCAGACGATGCCCTTTTCAAATTAGGCGAAACCTACTTTTTCAATCTAAACAATATACAGATTGCCCTCGGATATTTCTCGGAACTGATAAGCAAGGGAAATAAAAATAAAATCAGCTTCAAGTCACAAGAGTATGTAGCCCTTATATATGACGAATATCTTAAAAACTATGACCAGGCGGTTATAGAATATAATAAACTGATTAGTAATTTTAAAAAGTGGGGAGACACAGATGCCAATCAATACAATATTGCAATGTGTTATTTTAGAAAAGGCGATTATGAACAGGCAGTAACAGAATTTAAAGTTTTTTTAGAAAAAAACCCTGAAAGCAAGCTATATCCTGATGCAATGTACTATTCTGCAAACTGCCATTATCTCCTCGGAAGATATAAGGAGGCAATTATTGGCTTTAAGATACTCATGGAAAAGTATCGCAGCGGCAGGTATGTTGCCGATGCAAAGTATGGAATCGGGATGTGTCTTGAGGAGCAGGATAAATTGCAGGAGGCGCTCTCTGTTTACAAAGAAGTTAAGGATATATATATAAATAAAGAGATGCTTGAGAAAAAAATAGAGAGTGTAGAAAAAAGGTTGAAGGAACGCGGGAGATAAGATAAAATTCAAAATTTACCGAGAGTGAATTTATATTTGATTTAAAATTATGTTAGATGTACGCTTACTTAGAGAAGATATTCAAAAAGTTACAGAGGGACTAAAAAAAAGGGGTCAGGATATAGGACTGACTGGGCTCCTGAAATTAGATGAAGAGATGAGGAGACTCTTAAAAGAGTCGGAAGGATTTAAGTATAAGAGAAATATGGTGTCGGATAAAATCGGCGAACTTAAAAAAAAGGGGGTTGATACAGATAAAGAGACATTTGAAATGAGGGAGGTGTCTCAGAGGATAAAAGAGCTTGATGCCAGGATAAAAGAACTCTCCGAAGATATAAATAACAGGTTGTTGAATATCCCCAACATACCGCATTCCTCCGTTCCTGTTGGAAGGTCAGCAGGGGATAATGTAGAAATAAAAAAATGGGGAAACCCCCATAAATTTAATTTTCCAGTAAAATCTCACATGGAATTGGGAGATGCCGTTGGGCTTGATTTTCAGCGGGCATCAAAAATTACAGGTGCAGGATTTGTTTTATATAAGGGAATGGGGGCGAGATTAGAGAGGGCATTAATAAATTTCATGTTAGACCTCCATGTTAAGGAACATGGGTATCTGGAGGTTTCGCCTCCGTTTATGGTAAATAGAGAGAGTGCAACAACAACAGGTAATCTTCCGAAATTTGAGGAAGACCTGTTTAAGGTGGATGATGGAAATTATTATTTGATACCAACGGCAGAAGTTCCTGTTACCAATATGCATAGGGATGAGATAATCCCCGAGGTGATGCTTCCTCTTTACTATGTTGCATACACACCCTGTTTCAGAAAAGAGGCGGGCTCATGGGGACAGGATACAAAAGGGCTGATAAGACAACATCAATTTGATAAAGTAGAACTGGTAAAGTTTGTCAAGCCTGAAGGGTCGTATGAAGAGTTGGAGAAGCTTCTCTCTCATGCAGAGGAGGTGCTTAAAAGATTAGAGCTTCCATATAGAGTCATAACTCTTTGTGCAGGAGATATGGGATTTTCATCTGCAAAGAGTTATGATATAGAGGTCTGGATACCATCACAGGGTAAATATAGAGAAATTTCTACCTGCAGCAATTTTGAAGATTTTCAGGCACGAAGGGGGAGTATAAGATATAAGCCAAAGGGGGGTGGAAAGCCAGTATTTCTGCACACATTAAATGGCTCAGGCCTTGCGATAGGCAGGACAATGGTTGCAATTCTTGAGAATTATCAGCAGGAGGATGGGAGTGTAATTATTCCAGAAGTGTTAAGACCATATATGGATGGAAAGGAGAGAATACCCTAAGAAATTTACGAATTACGAATTACGATTTTAGATTTCAAAATCAAAAATCCCAAATCGTAAATCTAAAATTTAAAAGTGGGGAGGGGTGGCCGAGTGGTTTAAGGCGCTGGTCTTGAAAACCAGTGAACGAAAGTTCCGTGAGTTCGAATCTCACCTCCTCCGCCAAAAAAATTGAACATTGACAATTGAATATTGAATATTGAGTAAGAAGGTCTATTTTTTTAACTTGATATTCCCTGTAGCAAGCAGGCTGTCCGACAATTTAATATTGATTGATGGTGATATATGCTAAAATGGAAGCGAAAAAGATAACAGAGGGAGGATTTTGTATGGCATAT
>JACRGN010000367.1 GCA_016234205.1 Nitrospinota bacterium
TCACAGTCAGAGGCAATAGGAAGACTCGTATCTCTATCGCTTCGCTCAGGCATAGAGCCTGATGAGATAGTAAAACAGCTTATGGGTATCAGCTGTCATATGCCTGCATGGGAAAACGGCAACAGGGTGCTCTCATGTTCAGATGCAATATCAAAGGCTATAGGCAGATACTTAAAAAATAGCGAATTGGGAATTGAGAATGGTGAATTAAAAACAGGGGATTCACACGACCCGCTTTCGCGGGTGTCCCGAATTCATAATTCACAATTCACAATCAGCGTAGGTGCCTGTCCTGACTGCGGCAGCGCAATGGAGCAGGCTGACGGATGTCTTGTATGCAGGGCATGCGGTTATTCAAAGTGCAGCTAAGATTTACGGCTTACTATCTGTCGTAAAAAATCGTAAATCATAAATCGTAAATCTAAAATGTTTCTCAATCATGGTGTTATACCTGTCCAAAAACTGAAAAGCCTAATTAAAAATGGGGCTATAAGGTCGGGAGTCCCTTTAAGAAAAGACCAGTTTCAGCCGGCAAGCCTTGATTTAAGGATTGGCAAAAAGGCTTATAGAATAAGAAGCAGTTTCCTGCCTCAGAAAGGCTCTGTAAGAAAAAAATTAAAAGACCTCTTCATGTATGAGATAGACCTGTCAAAAAATGGCATCCTTGAAAAGGGAAATATCTATCTCATACCTTTAATGGAGGAGTTAAATCTCCCTGACGATATACGAGGAAGGACAAATCCAAAGAGCACAACAGGGAGGCTTGATATATTTACGAGGGTTATTACAGATTACAGCCACAGGTTTGAAGACATTGACTACGGATATAAAGGCGAATTATATTTAGAGGTGGTCACAAGGTCATTCACAATAAAGGTGGAGCCGGGGCAGTGCCTTAATCAGTTAAGGTTATTCAGGGGTGATGAGAGGTTAAGCGATATTGAACTGAAGTCCATCTACGATAAACACTCCCTTCTTTATAATGACAGAGGAGAACCATCAAAGGGGAGAGATGTTAAGATAAGTGACGGACTCTTCATGAGTATAAATTTAAAGGGGAATCATCACGGCATTATTGGATATAAGGCAAAAAAGAACAGCTCTGTTATTGACATCAGCAAAACAGGATTTTATGATGAGGCGGATTACTGGGAGCCTATGCACACACCAAGGGATGATTTTCTAATCCTTGAGCCTGAAGAGTTTTATATATTCTCATCAAAGGAGAGGGTAAGGGTTCCTGTAGAATATGCGGCAGAGATGGTTGAATTTGACGCAGGCTCAGGGGAGCTTAGGACCCATTATGCAGGTTTTTTTGACAGCGGATTTGGTTATGGTTCAAATGGCGAGATTAAGGGGACAAAGGCTGTCTTAGAGGTCAGGCCCCATGATGTCCCATTCAGGATAGAGGACAGCCAGACATTTTTTAAGATAAAGTATGAGAGGATGATTGAGCCGCCCGAGACTTATTATGGCATGGATATAGGCTCAAGCTATTATAATCAGGAACTTGCACTAAGCAAGCAGTTTAAAAGGAAATGATAAAAAAGGAAGATATTTGGGCTATATTATTGATTGCTGCCATACTGCTCTTTCAAGTCATTGCACTCTATTATTTTTGACATTTTAATCTTATTTTAATCTTTATTCTATATAATTGTTATTATTAACTAAAAATAAATACATAAAAACCTTTTAATCTTTATAATTTTAATATATAATATTCAACTTGCTTTTTGATAAAAAACTATTATATTATATATGAAAGGGTTAGAGGATATGTATTTTAGAAAGGAGTTAGAAATGGATAGTAATTTTATGGGATTAAAAAAGGCCCTTATGAAAAGAAGGGCAAAGCTCTTAGCCGCCCTTAAAACAAGGAAAAGCGAGAGGACTGATTTGCGCCATGGCGATGACATTGACCAGGCAGAGTCTGCCTATGAGCAGGAGATGTCATATATCTTCAGAGGAAGGGAATCTGATGAGATAAAGGCAATAAACGAGGCATTGGCAAAGATAAACAAAGGGACATACGGTATCTGCGATAATTGCGGCGAGATGATAGGCATGAAGAGGCTTGAGGCTATGCCTTTTGTAAAGTATTGTGTAGATTGCCAGGAAGAAATTGAAAAGAAAAAGGAATGGGAGGCAGTCATGGCAACATCCGCATGGAATGAGGATGAAGGTGAGAGTGAGTTTTAAGGAGGGTGGATAAGATAGATGAATACGATGAAGACTGTTTTGTTAATGACGGGGTTAACCCTGTTACTTGTTTTAGCAGGTAGTGCGCTGGGCGGTAAAAGCGGGATGATGACGGCTTTCATCTTTGCCTGTATTATGAATATAGGAACCTACTGGTTCAGTGATAAGATAGTCCTCGCCATGTATGGTGCGAAAGAGGTCTCTTATGCAGAGGCACCAGAAATCCATTCTATTGTGAGAGAATTATCCATGAGGGCAGGGATACCGATGCCGAAGGTTTATATTATTGATAATGCAACCCCGAATGCCTTTGCAACCGGCAGAAATCCTGAACATGCCGCAGTCGCTGTAACAAAAGGAATAGTCAGCCTGCTCACGAGGGAAGAACTCTCAGGAGTCCTGGGACACGAACTTGCCCATATAAAACACAGAGATATCCTGATAGGGACAATAGCAGCAACAGTTGCCGGTGCCATAAGTATGCTTGCAAACATGGCTCAGTGGTCAATGTATTTTGGCGGAAGAAGGGATGATAGAGAAGGCGGGCATCCTGTAGCAGCTATCGTAATGATGATTCTTGCACCTATTGCAGCAATGCTTATCCAGATGGCAATATCAAGGTCAAGAGAGTACCTGGCAGATGAGGGGGGTGCGAAAATTGCGGGGAATCCCCTCTCATTGGCAAATGCCCTTGGAAAACTCCATAAGGGTGTCCAGATGATGCCAATGGATGCAAATCCAGCAACGGCACATATGTTTATAGTAAGCCCATTGAGCGGTGGAGGGTTTTTAACACTCTTCAGCACCCACCCCCCTATTGAGGAGAGGATCAAAAGACTTGAAAGTATGGTAAGATATTAACACTTGACGAAAGGGGTATAAGAATGTTTAATCCGCATTACTATAGTTTAGCACTTAAAAAGATTCCTAAAAGATATTTACTTGTAAATATTCTTTCCAGACGGGTAAGGCAGCTTCAGAAGGGGAGCGAGCCACTTGTTCAAATGGAGGGTGGAAATTCAATTTCAAATGCAGATATTGCATTGAAGGAGATTGTTGAAGAAAAATTAGTCATAAATGAACCTGAAGTGCCTGAGATTAAGCGTAAGAAATTATCTCGCAAATCAAAATAAGATGCCAAAATCCGATTAGGATTTTGATTAAAATCGCAAAGTCGCCTGAAAGACAAGGCAAGAGGCAATTTTGCAACGCAACCGTATATGACCAATACGGTGAGGAGCAAAATTGACGATAACGCAGTATTTCAGGATGAATCTGCGATTTTAAATTCCGCTAAAGCGGAATTTGGGTAAGGTGGTCACCTTTGAATAACGAGGAAAAGGGATATACAATTAAAGACAAGAGATTCTCTGCAATCTCAGAAGAAGATAAGATGCAGGATTCTGACATAAAGAAGCATAAGTCAGAAGAAAAAAATGGCAGCAGTTCAAAAAAGAGGGATATTTCTATTCCAGAAATAAATTTCGCTACTTTTATCCTATCTTTAAGCAGTTCGGCTATGTTACACTTTGGCGATATAGAAGACCCCGTCTCGGGCAAGAAAGAAAGAAATCTAACAATAGCAAAACAGACTATAGATATGATTGATATGCTCAGGGAAAAGACAAAGGGCAATCTTACAAAGGATGAAGAGAACCTTATGGAGAATATCCTTTACGAGCTTAAGCTCAGATATGTAAAGGAATCAGGCAAGGAAATGTAATATGGTAAATCAATTTGAAGATTTAGAAGCTCCTGCTGAAGAAAAAAGAGATACAGAGGCAGCTGCAGCCATCTCGGATATAAAGGTAAAAGCAACAAGAGATATGGACCTCCTTCTTGACATACCTCTGAATGTTAAAGCGGAGCTTGGCAGAACAAAGATGTCAATAAAGGAAATTCTTAAACTTAAGATTGGCACAGTAGTAGAGCTGGCAAAATTGGTTGGTGAACCAATGGAGGTATATATCAACGGGCTTCTCATTGCAAGGGGTGAGGTTGTTGTTGTAAATGAGAAGTTCGGTATCAGAATTACAGATGTTATTGACCCGCTTGAGGTAAGAAGACTCGCCATATAATTTTTATTTTAAAAATACTGGTATCTCCTCACCTTTAATCAAATCCTCGTAACCCTCTCTCTTTCTTATTACAAAAAACTGATTCCCTTTTACCAATACTTCAGGAACCCTCGGTCTTGAATTATAATTTGATGACATGGTAAAACCATAGGCACCTGCACTCATCACCGCAGCAAGGGCATCCTTTTTTAAATCAGGCATGACCCTGTCCTTTGCCAGAAAATCACCACTCTCGCAGATTGGACCTACGACATCTGCCACTATTTTATGCGAATCTGAATTTTTATTTACGGGCAGTATTGAATGATAAGAGCCGTAGAAACTCGGCCTTACCAAATCGTTCATGCCTGCATCTACAATTACAAAGTTCTTCCCTTCACTCTGTTTAGTATACAAAACCTTTGTTACAAGTGCACCTGCATTACCTACAATAACCCTTCCAGGCTCAAATATTATAGTACAGCCTGTCCCCTTTAAAATCGGTGACAGCTCTGCCGCCAGTTCCTTCGGATTAGGAGGCGATTCATCCTTATATGTAATTCCAAGCCCGCCTCCGATATCAAGGTATTTTATTTTCAATCCCTCAACCCTGAGCTGTCCAATCAAGGCAACTATCTTTTCCAGTGCATCTACAAAGGGACGCACCTGTGTTATCTGGGAGCCAATATGCTTATGTATCCCTACCACCTCTATACTTCCAAGACTATTGGCAAGCTTGTATCCCTCCAATGCCTCACTCATACTAATACCGAATTTATGAGATTTCAGCCCGGTAGAAATATATGGATGGGTCTTGGCATCTATATCAGGATTTACCCTCAAAGATACCCATGCCTTCACATTCAGTTCATCGGCAACCTCATCAATGGCAAAAAGCTCCTGAGAAGACTCAACATTGAACATGAGAATATTTGATTTCAGGGCAAACCTTATCTCCTCTTTAGTCTTTCCAACCCCTGCATATACAATCTTCTGAGGGTCGGCACCTGCAGCAAGTGCCCTGTATAACTCCCCCCCCGATACGACATCAAATCCACCACCCTCTCCGGCAAATATCTTCAGGATGGCAATATTTGAATTTGACTTTACTGCAAAGCAAACAAGGTGAGGAATACCCTCAAATGCCGAATTAAATGCCCTGAAATGATTTCTTAAGGTATTGTAGCTGTAAAGATAAAATGGCGTGCCGACAGCCTTTACAATATCCTTTATTGAAACATCTTCACAGTAGAGATCACTGCCTTTATACTGAAAATCGTTCATTAATACCCTCCCTCTTTTTAAATAGATATTTTACTGCCTGCTGCTTACTGCATACTGTCTACCTGTTCTGACGGTGAAATAGGTGGTGCCTTTTTCCCACAACCCCCGCTGACTATTGCCATAATTACAAAGATAAATAAAATTAACTGTAATCTCTTTTTCATTTAAACCCCTTTATTATTTTTTTCAATCTCTGTTATCCTCCTTAATACCTGCTTTTTTGATGTGCCGCCAATGACATCCTTTCTATTAACCGATTTTTCTACTTTTATAAAACTGAATATATCTTTTTTGAAACTCTTAGAGAATTTCTGTAATTCATAAAATGCCAGTTCAGATAATAATTTATTATTCTTTATGCAAAATGAGACTACCTTTCCAACAACCTCGTGGGCATCCCTGAACGGGAGTCCTTTCATAACGAGATAATCTGCCATATCAGTGGCTGTCATAAAACCCTGAAACACCGCTTCTCCAAGCCTGTCCCTATTAAGCTTAATTGTGCCAATCATCTTAGAATATATTAACAGAGAAGCCTTGACCGTATCAATTGTATCAAACACAGGCTCTTTATCCTCCTGCATATCTTTGTTGTATGCAAGTGGGAGCGATTTCATTGTAGTGAGTAATGACATGAGATTCCCATATACCCTGCCAGTTTTCCCCCTCACGAGTTCAGGGACATCAGGGTTTTTCTTCTGAGGCATAATACTGCTCCCTGTGCAGAAGGCGTCATCAATCTCAACAAAACAAAATTCAGAAGTAGACCATATTATCAGTTCTTCACTGAGTCTGCTCAAGTGCATCATTAAAATAGCAGAGGCAGAGAGAAACTCAATGGAAAAATCCCTGTCACCAACAGCGTCCATACTGTTTGTTGTGACTACTGGGAATTGCAGAAGTTTTGCTGCATATTTTCTATCAATCGGATAATTAGTCCCTGCCATAGCAGCAGAGCCGAGGGGCATAACATTTACCCTCTTTAACATATCCAAAAATCTATCTTCATCCCTATCAAACATATCATAATAGGCAAGCAAATGATGGCTAAAGAGAACAGGCTGTGCCATTTGTAAATGTGTATATCCCGGCATGATTACATCAATATTCCCCTTTGCCTTTTTTACAATTGACTTCTTCAAACCTCTTATCAGACCGACAATCTCACCAATCTCATCCCTCAAATATAGCCTTATATCAAGTGCCACCTGGTCATTCCTACTCCTTGCAGTATGCAGTTTTCCTCCAACAGTGCCTATCTTCTCAATAAGCCTTCTTTCAATATTCATGTGAATATCTTCAAGTGCTATGTCAAACTTAAATCTGCCGCCGTCTATCTCCTTTTTTATATCTCTTAATCCCTTGATGATTTTATTTGCCTCTCCATTTTTAATAATCTTACACCTGGCAAGCATCATGCAATGTGCAATACTCCCCTCAATATCATATTTATAAAGCCTCTTATCAAATGAGATTGAGGCAGTAAATTCTTCTACCAGTTTATCAGTCTCCTTTTCAAATCTCCCCGACCACGGTTTCTTTTTCATAGCACCTCCGCATTATAACCCATATTTATTAACTCACCCTTAATCTCCTCATTGTGTTCAAATCCCTTTGTTTCAAGATTCAGCCTCACTATGGTCTTTGTAATTGGAAGTTTATGGGAGAGCCTGTCATGGACGATATGAAGTATATTTGCCTTTTTCCCTGCAATAATTGATGTGAGCCTTGCAAATGCATCAGGTGTATCAGCAAGCTCAACCTCAATCCTCAATACCCTTCCTGACTTTACAAGCCCTTTTTCTATCACCCTGTCAAGTATATTCATATCAATATTCCCGCCGCTCAAGACAAGGACAACCCTTTTGCCCTTTATCTTTGTTTTACTATCCATAATTGCAGCGAGCGGAACTGCACCTGCACCTTCAACAACAATCTTTTTTCTTTCCATGAGAAGGAGTATTGCAGCCGCTATCTCTTCTTCCTCTACAGTAACAATTTCATCTACCTTCTGCTGGATTATTGGAAATGTTATATCACCTATCTTTTTTATTGCGATCCCGTCTGCAATAGTATGAAGCGATGTAACAGGTGTATTCTTACCCGTCTGTCTTGACAGATACATGGCAGCCGCCGCCTTTGCCTCAACACCTACAATCTGGGTATCCCTCTTTTTTTCTTTGACCGCTATAGAAATACCTGATATAAGACTCCCTCCTCCGATGGGAATAATAACAGAATCCACATCAGGAAGGTCCTCAAGGATTTCAAGCCCTATTGTCCCCTGCCCTGCTATAAGGTCATTATCATCATATGTATGTATAAAAGTGCAATTTCTATCCCTTTCAATTTTCCTTGCATATTCTAACGCCTCATCAAAACTATTACCATATAATATAACCTCTGCCCCGTATCCCTTTGTGGCAAGCTGTTTTGATATGGATGCCCTCTCAGGCATGACCACAACAGCCTTTATGCCCAACCTGCTTGCAGCAAGGGCGACACCCTGTGCATGATTTCCGGCAGATGCAGTAACAACACCCCTCTTTCTTTCATCTTCCGACAGGCGGAAAATCTTATTTGCAGCACCCCTGATTTTAAAAGAGCCTGTCTTTTGTAAATTTTCAAGCTTTATATAAACCTCTAATCCTGTTATTCTGCTTATGGAATTTGAATAGACAAGGGGCGTTCTATGAATATAATCTTTTATAGTTTCCTGTGCCTTCTTTATATCGTCAAAACTAATCACGATAACTCCATTCGTTGCAAGACATTTTGATTCTTAAACTAATTCGTTATATTATACCAGTGTGTTTTAAGGGGGCAATAGAAAAAAGTGGAAGATTATATTTGTAAAAGATTTAACCTAAGATTTTATAAGATAAGGTATCTGACCTGCACTTTCAGAATTTAGAAGGAGGAGAGATCTGAAAATCTTTAGATGCCTGTCTATATCGGGCATTATAGCCTCCGCACTCATCAGATTAATATATTCTTCGGCCACCAGGTCGCGCCAGCGTAAAAGCTCTTTTCTTAAGCCCCTCATGGGATTTGACTTAACAGTGAGGTCTGTTAAATAGATGACCCTTTCATAACATAATATCAATCCAGTTTTATCAAGTGGAGAAAACAATCTTTTTGCCCTGTTCATCTCATTTCCTATCATCAATATCTGCTGCAATAGGGAAAAAGATGACCATCTCTCCTGTGTCAGCCCTGAATGTTGAACCATTTACAAACTCTCTCCCTTTCCTATTAATTCAAAGGTTATCTCCTTAATCTTTTTTTGTAAATCCTTATTTATAATTTCCATACTATTATTCCCTTGAGATGGACGAATGTTAATCAGAGAAGTATACTCTATACAAGCTGATTCTCCCCTGCCAGGATAATAATTTGCCCCCCATATATCCTTCTGTTCACTTCCGCTCTCAAGCAGCAATTGTTCTCCATCGGCATGGAGTTCCCCTCCTATAGCGATTCTCTTTTGCTCTATATCAACGACATATTTGGCCATATCTTTAAAACCTTCATCAACGAGTTTTTTTAATTCTCTTTTATCTATCTTTTTAGTTATAACTTTTATCTCAGGCATGAAATCATTATGTTACAGGATTAAGAATTCGGTGAAATAGAGATTAGTCACTGTCCCTGACTGGAGTCCCATGTTAAGAGCAGATATAATATCCTTTATCAGTTTTTCTTTTTCCTTTTTATCCTGAAAATCCTTTAATTCTTTATTCTTCAATATAAAAAAAATATTTTCACGCAGAAATACTACATTTCTTTCAAATTCTCTTATTATGTCTTTATCACTCAATTCAACTGATATAGATATCCTCAAGAATCTCCCCTCAGATTCTTTATTGGCAAGTGGTATAAGAAATGGTTCAAGGTTGTAAACTGGAACAGAAGGGACTTCAACAGGCGGTGGTTTTTTTACAGATTCTTCTTTTTTTTCAGGTTTTTTTGATGTAAAAAAAATAACAACAGTTATTATTAAAGCTACTGCAACTACTGATGAAATAATTATAATTAATTTCTTCTTTGAAACCGGCTCTTTTACAGTCTCCTCTGCAAGCCCCTCCTCTACCTTTTTAACCTCTTCTCCCTTTTCTTCCTCAGGGACAATATCAATATCTAATTCAGTCTTTCTCTTCTTTGCCATAACCCAAAAAAATTATAAGCCACAGAGTTCACAGAGAAAAACAATAAGGAGAAATGGAGAAGATGGAGAGATGGAGAAAAAATAATAATAAAACAAATCTGTGTTCTATCTATATTTGTATTCTCCCTTTCTCTTTCTTTCCCCATTTCTCCTTATTGTTTTTCTCTGTGTCCTGTGCGGTTGCATCAGGTTTTTTGTTCCAGACTTTGAAGCATTTCCTTACACTCCTTAAAATTCGGGTCTATCTCAAGGGCTTTCTTGAATGAAGATATTGCCTCCTTCTTCATATTCGCCTCCAGATATGCCCTCCCCATGTTGTAGTATATCGCCTCATCCTCAGGGTCAAGTCTTACCGCCTTCTTATACTCATCTATAGCATCACGGTATCTTCCTTTTCTCCTCAATGCAATCCCAAGCCTGTTATACACATGGACACTCTCTACAACATTCAATGAACCTTTAAAGGCATCAGCCGCTTTATCATCCTGTCCACTATTTAAATATGCCTCTCCAATCTCGGTCCTTAGTCCTGCATTCTTAGGGTCAATGCCTATCGCTGCCTTAAATGCACTATCCGCCTTCTCTACATCACCTTTTGAAAGGTATATCTTACCCAATTGTGCCTGCCTCTGGGGATTATTGGGGCTTATCTTTGCAGCCTTTTCTATCACCTCTGCAGCCTTTTCAGTATTACCCTTTTTTAGATATAGGTCGCCCATATTCTGGTGGACTTTTATATACTGGGGATTATTCTTGTATGCATCCTCATAATATTGGAGTGCCTTGTCATCCATACCCATTTTCTCATATATCTGCCCAATTGCATGTCTTATCCTTGCACTCTTTGGATTGAATGACAGTGCATGTTCATAAAGTGAGATTGCCTCTTTAAACATCCCGTTGTTTGTATATTCTATTGCCTTGTCTACCAGTTTATCTACATCGCTTGGGTTTGCCCTTTTTTCAAGTATGGAGTTAATCTTTTCTTCAAGTGTCTTTGCAACGAATGGTTTTATTATATATCCGTCCACATCTGTCTCTGCTGCCTGAACTATGTGAGATGCTTCAATCTCTGCTGTAACCATGAGGAATGGAATGTCTTTGAATTTTTCGTTTTCCCTGACCTTTTGTAAAAACTCAATTCCTGTCATAACAGGCATATTCCAGTCGCAGACAACGAAGTCAACCTTCTCGGATGTCATCTTTTTTATTGCCATCTCACCATTCTCTGCCTCTGATATAAACTCATAACCGACATAGCGGAGCATATTCCTTATGGTTCGCCTCATATTAGTCATGTCGTCAACTATCAGTATTCTCATCCTCTTATTTGCTGTCGCCATAAAATTCCTCTATTACAAATATAAAAATTAGCCACAGACTTTCACAGACTAAAACATTTAAAAAATACTAAGGAGAAAGGGAGAAGAAGATGGAGAGATGGGGATAAAAAACAAAAAAAATCAGGATACAGATGGACACGGATAACATAGGCTGAAAGCTGAAAGACTTTAACCTTTGAGCCTTGAGCTTTGAGTTATTATTTATTTCTGTGTTTATCTGTGTTCAATATTTTCTTTTTTCTCCTTTTCTCCCTTTTCTCCATTCTCCTTAATCTTTTTATTTTTTTCTCTGTGTCTCTGTGTCTTAATTAGGTTTTTGTTCTTTTTCAAGTGGCAATGTAAAAAAGAAGATGCTCCCCTTCCCTTCTTCACTCTCAACCCAGATTTTTCCACCATGGGCTTCTACTGCCATCTTGCAGAATGTAAGCCCGAGCCCTGTACTGCTCCTCCTCCTTATACCATCCTCTATCCTCTGGCTGAACTTTTCAAAGATTTTGTCATGAAAATCCTTAGGGATACCCTTCCCCTCATCTTTAACACTGACCTTTAAGAATTCACCCTCTTTGCCTGCCTTTACCTCTATCTCCCTCCCGGGAAATGAGTATGAAATGGCATTATTTATGAGATTTGCTATAATCCTCTCAATTATCTCTTTATCCGCAGTTATAGTAATATCATTATCGGTCAAACTTGCCTTCAGTTTAACCTCTTTCTGGGCTGCAAGCACCTTCATCTTATCTATCTTTGTCTGTATCAATTCTCCAATATTAAACTGCTCTCTATTGAGCTTCATCCTCCCCTCTTCCATCTTGCTTATGTCCAGAAGGTTCATAACCATACCCAGAAGATTCTCACACCCCTGAATTGCCGTATCAAGCACCTCTTTATCCTCTGCAGATAGATTCTGGATATAGGTGAGGAGGTCAAGATTGGACATAATCTCTCCGAGGGGACCTTTTAGGTCATGGACAATCATGCTTGTAAGGTCCTCTTTTATCTTTTGAAGCTCAATCAATTCATTATTTTTCCTCTTTAATTCCTCATGAAGCTGGCTATAAACTATTACAGGTGCTATCTTATCCGCAAATAAAATGAGACTGCCGATATCCCCTTCTGTAAATACTCCCGCCCCCCTTTTATCGCTTACATTTAATACACCGATTATCCGCCCCTGGTCCCCCATCAATGGAACGGAGAGAAGCGAATTGCTTCCGTACGATTTTCCTGACTCTGCCCTCTTTTTAAACCGAGGGTCCTTTGTAATATCCTCAACTAAGATTGGCTTTCTATTCTGAACTACCCAGCTCGCTATGCCGTCCCCTATCTTCTGCCTCTTCCCTACAAGATTCGGGTTAAGTCCGTCTTTTGTTGCCGCCTCAACTACAACCAATTCATCACCCTTCTTCGTATCAACAAGCATGAGCGAGCCTTTATCGGCATCTACATGCTCAAGTATAATAAAAATGCTCTGCTGAATCTTTGTATCAAGAGAAATTTCTGATGAGAGGATTTTTGTAGTCTCACTTGCAGCCTCTGCAGCCTTTAATCTGCGGCTTATCTCCCTTGTAGATTCCTCAAGCTCCCGTATCTTCGCTTCCAATATCTCATTCTTTTCCATTGACATAAATTTACTATACATCTGTATTGGTGTCAAGGTAACAAAGGATTGGTTTGTAGCCTGCCACAAAGACACCAAGATACGAAGTTAAGAAAATATTTATTATTCATGTATAGGAAATTATAAAAACACCCGCAGATTTCGCAGATTACCGCTGATTAAAACAAGATATTTTTAAAAATCTGTGAAAATCTGCGTAATCTGTGGATTAATCAGGTTTTTGTCCTTTGTGCCTTTGCGTCTTGGTGGCTATATAATTTCCTAAAATATTGAAATATTTCTCTTGATTATATGTTATAATTTTTGCGGGTTAAATCTCATCACTTAACATGAGGTTAAAAAAATGAATGGTCAGGAAAATAGGGCTTCAATACTTGTTGTTGATGATAACAATTTCATGCTTGATACTACAACCCTGCTTCTTAAAGAATATGGTTATCAGGTAACTCCCTGTGTTGACGCCGGAGATGCACTTGATAAGTTAAAGACCAATAAATTTGATGCCGTCCTGAGTGACATAATGATGCCGGGGATATCCGGAATAGAGCTGACTGAAAAAATCCATAATTTAGAAAAAGACCTTCCTGTAATACTTATGACGGCATATCCAAACCTGGATGTAGCGGTTAATGCAATAAAAAAAGGTGCTTTTGATTTTATCATTAAACCATTTGAGCCTGATTATTTAAGCCATTCAATAAATAGGGCGGCAACATTTCACAGACTCATAAAGATGGAGGCTGATTATAAACACAGGCTTGAGGAAGATGTAAAAAGCCGCACAGAGGAGCTTTCAAAGGCACTTAAGCTCCTTAAAGAAATGAATCAGGAGATAGCCTACCGCCTGACTGCAGTCAGTGAATTCAGGGATACAGATACAGGTGCACATATAAAGAGGATAGGACTCTATTCAGGCAAATTGGCTGAAACACTTAATATGCCAAAAGAATTTATAGAGACAATAACCTTCTCAAGCGGCCTCCACGATATAGGAAAGGTTGGCATCCCGGATAATATTCTTCTCAAAAAAGGACCCCTTACACCTGAAGAATTTGATTTTATGAAAACCCATACAACCATTGGGCATAAGATGTTATATGATTCCCCCTATTACCCTTTACAAATGGGTGCTAATATTGCCCTCTCCCACCATGAGAAATTTGATGGAACCGGATACCCAAAGGGCTTAAAGGGTGAAGATATACCAATAGAGAGCAGGATTGTCATGCTTGTTGATATATATGATGCCTTAAGGAGTAAGAGGCCTTATAAAGAACCCTTCACCCATAAAGATGTTTGTAAGATAATAACCGAGGGCGACGGAAGGACAATGCCAAAACACTTTGACCCAAAGGTTCTTGAGGCATTCAATAAAACTGCATTGGAATTTGACAATATATTCAACTCACATCAGGATTGATTTGTTTGATGTATAGGAAATTATTAAAGCAGACAGGATTAACAGGATAATTATGATTTATAAAAAGCAATTTTCCTTTTTTCGTTAATCCTGTATATCCTGTCTAATTTAGGGTTTTTGTTCTTTAAGATAAACAGAGAAATAGTTTTCAAGTTCTTTAAGTTTCTTTTCTGCTGTAAGGGGTATCATAACGGCAAAACAGTTTAAATTTACAAGTGCATTAACATTTGCATCCTTCTTTGCCGCCTCTGTGAGCCTCCTTGCAAAATCAATATTTACCTGATTAACATCAGAGTATATCTTCTTAAGCCCGTTTAATTCTAAGTCTGCCATCCTCCCATTCTGTTTTAAAAAATATTGCGACATAAGATACATAGAAACCATCCTGAAAATAGTCTCTTCAAGAGCTGCAAAGGGGAGATGAAATCTCACCATCGGTTTAAGATATTCCATAACAGGGCATCCGCTTGTTACCATGATTATACCGAGCAATGAGCTCAGTCCCATCTGGAGTGTCGTATCTTTTGAATATGTCCTCTCATCTGTAATTACTGTAACACCCACCCTTTCATAAGAAAGATACTCTTTGAACTCCTCAACTATAAAAGTAAGATTCACCGCAACAGGACAATATCTGTTTGTATCTACATTAAGTGTGCAATTTCTGCATTTATTATTGGAAAGTATTGCCCATAAAGGGGGATTATGATTCCCTTCAGAAATGAAGCTGAGATTCTGTCTGTCAAGGATGATATTGAAAGATTTTATTGTCCCATCTTCAAA
>JACRGN010000360.1 GCA_016234205.1 Nitrospinota bacterium
ATATTGGTTTTCAGATGGATAAAAGGACAGGAAAGATAATTATTGTGTCTGCGATTGACAACCTTGTTAAAGGTGCGTCGGGCCAGGCAGTTCAAAATATGAATATTATGCTTGGATTTAAAGAAGATACGGCACTGGAGGGTGTAGGGATTTTTCCATAGGTTAATAAACCACAGAAGCACTGAAGTCACAGGAATTTAATTAAACCAGAACACGAAGGTCACAAAGAAATTAATGCAACTTAAAGATTTATTTATGGAAATTATAAAAACTTGACAGGATTAACAGGATTATCAGGATTATTCGGATGATAGATTTTAGTCTGGACAAGGCTAAAGCCTTACTTCCAGTAATTATCCTGTATATCCTGTCTAAATCAAGTTTTTGTTCTTCGTGTCCTTCGTGGTATATAAAAAGATGAAAGAAATAAAAGGGGGAATAACTGCAGTAAGGGGTATACGGGCTTCGGGTATATCTTGCGGCATTAAAAAAACAGGTAAGAAAGACCTTGCCCTGATAGTCTCAGAGGCAGAGGCTTCTGCTGCTGGCGTATTTACTGAAAATCGCGTAAAGGCAGCACCTGTAATCTTGAGCCAAGAGAATATCAAAAAAGGAAGGGCGAGAGGTATAATAGTAAACAGTGGCAATGCAAATGCGTGTACGGGCAACACAGGATACAGACATGCGGGGGAGATGGTGGATCTGACAGCTAAAACTCTTGGTGTCCCTCCTGAAAAGATTCTGGTTGCATCTACAGGTGTAATTGGCGAACCATTACCTATAGAAAAGATTAAAAAAGGAATACCAGTCCTTGTTAAAAAGTTAAGCAGGGCAGGCGGAATGGATGCAGTAGAGGCAATAATGACTACCGATATTGTTTCAAAGATGGTCGCTGTGGAATATAAATACGGGAGGGAGTCTATAAGGATTGGCGGGATTGCAAAAGGCTCAGGGATGATATATCCAAGACTCGCCACAATGTTGTCGTTTATTACAACAGATATTGCGATTTCATCTAAACTTTTAAATATTGCACTGAAAGAGTCAGTGGATAAATCATTTAATATGATTACTGTAGATGGTGATACAAGCACAAATGATACTGTTTTAATTCTGGCAAATGGATTGGCAGGTAACAAAAAGGTTGAAGATAAAAGGTCGAAAGGGTTTGCCATGTTTGTAGAGGCATTAAATCATGTCACTGCTACTCTATCAAAGATGATTGTGAAAGATGGAGAAGGGGCTACAAAATTTGTTGAGATAGATGTAAAGAAGGCGAAAAATTTTGATGATGCGAAAAAGATTGCCCTATCAATTGCAAATTCAAATCTGGTCAAAACAGCCCTCTTTGGAGAGGATGCAAATTGGGGAAGGATAGTATCAGCGGCAGGGAATTCAGGTGTGAAGTTTGATCCAGATAAAATAAGGGTGTCAATAGGTAAAGTAGTTGTATTTAAAAACGGCAGTGGTGTTAAAGGTGAGTGGGAGAGGAAGGTAAGGGGTGTTATGAGGAGAAAGGATATAGCTATAACACTTGACCTTGGAATCGGACATGAAGAGGCAAAGGTATGGACAACAGACCTCTCATATGATTATGTAAAAATAAATGGCAGTTACAGGAGTTAGATAATTTTATATTTATGTAAAAATGTATTGCAAAATTAAAGGGTTTTGTGATATAAATAAAAAATTCTATTAAAATAAACATTAACAAAATTTGAAGGAGGAAGCATGTCGTCAGCTATTACGATGAAGCAGTTATTGGAGGCAGGTTCCCATTTTGGGCACCAGACCAAAAGATGGAATCCAAAGATGAAGAAGTATATCTTCGGGGCAAGGAATGGCATCTATATTATTGATTTACAAAAGACACTCAAGAAGTTTAAAGAGGTTACAAAATTCATAACTGAAACTGTTGCCAAGGGAGAATATATACTTTTTGTCGGAACAAAAAAACAGGCACAGGGTATGATTGCTGAAGAGGCTAAGAGGTGCGGTATGTTTTACATGAATCAGAGGTGGCTCGGCGGGACCCTCACCAACTTTGATACCATTAAGAAGAGTATTAGAAGATTGAAAGACCTTGAAGCGATGAGAGATAGCGGTGGCTTTGATGCTATTACAAAGAAAGAGGGTATTATGATAGAAAAAGATATTAAAAAACTTGATAAATATCTTGGCGGGATTAAGGATATGGATAAACTGCCAAAGGCGATATTTGTTATTGATACCCGTAAAGAGAGAATAGCCATTAATGAGGCTAAGAAGATGGATATTAAATCTATAGCAGTTGTTGATACAAATTGCGACCCTGATGGGGTAGATTTTGTCGTGCCTGCAAATGATGATGCAATAAGGTCAATACGTCTGATGGCTTCAAAGGTGGCAGATATTATTATAGAAGCTAAAGAGGCAATAGCGATTAAAGAGAGGGCTTCTACAGATGAAATGGAATCTGTATTAGAGTCGGCTATCGTTCCAACAAAGGAAGCAAAATTGAACGAGATACCGGCACAAATATAAATTAAGTGTTAGTGGATAGTGTTAGTGTCAATAAAAACTGACACTAAAAACTTACACTGACACTGTATTATTGGGAGGATTTAATGGCAGTAAGCGCTGAGTTGGTGAAAACATTAAGGGAGAGATCAGGTGTAGGGATAATGGAGTGCAAGGATGCCCTGGAGGAGACAAAGGGGGATATTGAATCCGCAATTGATTATCTGAGAAAGAAGGGGCTTTCAAAGGCAGTTAAAAAGGCAGACCGTGCAACTTCTGAGGGGCTTGTAGCTTCATATATTCATGCAGGCGGGAAGATAGGCGTTTTAGTGGAAATAAATTGCGAGACTGATTTTGTTGCAAGGACAGAGCAGTTTCAGTCACTCGTAAAAGATATTGCAATGCATATTGCTGCGTCAAATCCATTATATATAAAAAGGGAGGATGTCCAGCCTGAGGTAATAAGCAAGGAAAAGGAGATTTATATTCATCAGGCTAAGGAGTCAGGCAAGCCCGATAATGTTGTCCAGAAGATTGCGGAGGGGAAGTTAGAGAAATATTATACAGAGGCGTGCCTTATTGAGCAGTCTTTTGTAAAAGACTCTGATATTACCATCAAAGAATTCATTTCAAGAAAGATTGCCGAATTGGGCGAAAATATTCAGGTCAGCAGATTCGTCAGATACCAATTGGGGAAACAATAATTGCCAAAAATAAAATTTAAAAGGGTTCTGTTGAAACTTACCGGTGAGGCGGTAAGCGGAGAAGGTGGTTTTGGTATTGACCAGAAAATAGTCAGAGATATTGCCCTTGAAATTAAAGAAATCCAGGAGATGGGCATTGAGACTGCGGTTGTAATAGGCGGAGGGAATATATTCAGAGGTTCAATTGCCGCCAATGCCGGAATGGACAGGGTTACCGCCGACTACATGGGGATGCTTGCAACCGTGATTAATGGACTGGCACTGCAGAATGCCCTTGAAAGAGAGGGCGTCCATACGAGGATGCTGACTGCAATAGATATGAGGCAGGTGGCTGAGCCGTATGTCAGACGCAGGGCAATAAGGCACATGGAGAAGGGGAGGGTAGTTATTTTTGCAGGAGGGACAGGGAGTCCGTATTTTACAACCGATACTACAGCATCATTAAGGGCTATAGAGATAAATGCTAATGTTATACTTAAGGCAACCAAAGTTGATGGTGTTTACAGCAGCGACCCTAAAAAAGATAAGAATGCAGTTAAATTTACAGACCTTACATATATGGAAGTGTTGCAGAAGGACTTGAAGGTTATGGACACAACTGCTATATCTTTATCCATGGATAACAAGATTCCTATAATTGTCTTCAGCATGAAGGAGAAGGGGAATATAAAAAGGGTTCTGTCAGGGGAGAAGATTGGGACGATTGTAAAGGGGAAATAAATCTTTAGCCACTAAGACACAAGGCACAAAGGAATAAAGAATAATTTTTTCTTTGAGTCTTAGAGTCTTTGTGGCAGGTATTTGTTCTATGATACAGAATATTTATAACGATACAAACAAAAAAATGGAGTCCTCAGTAACGGTTTTCCAAAAAGAACTGGCAGGGATAAGGACAGGCAGGGCATCATTAGCTCTTTTGGATGGGATAAAGGTGGACTATTATGGAAATCCGACTCCTCTCAATCAGGTTGCCAACCTTTCTGTGCCTGAAAGCCGCTCAATAACAATCCAGCCATGGGATATATCTATTACCCCTGTTATAGAAAAGGCAATCCTTTCATCCGACCTTGGATTAACACCGTCTAACGACGGTAAAATTATCCGTATATCAATCCCGCCTCTTACAGAGGAGAGGCGAAAACAGCTTGTGAAGGTTGTAAAGAAATTGGCTGAAGACTGCAAGGTTGCTATAAGGAATATAAGAAGGGACAGCATGGAGCATCTAAAGGCACTTGAAAAGGATAAAGAGATTTTAGAGGTATAATTTCAAAAAAAAGGGGTTAGGGGTTAGGGATTAGGGGTTGGCAAAAAATAAGCTTTAATTCTTAATCCTTAACCCCTTTTTTATTTTGTAAATCAAATGCCTCAAGAACAAAAACCTGATTAAACCACTGAAGACACTGAAGGATGCAGAATTTAAAAATATCTTTTCAGTGACTTCAGTGTTCTGTGGTTTTATAAATTTATGTTTAGGAATTTCAATGTTTGAGATTGCTTCGCCTTCGGCTCGCAATGACAGATTGTAAGAAGTGTCATTGCGAGGAGCGATAGCGACGAAGCAATCTAATTTACTTGTATGCAAAAAAAAATAGTAATAATCGGCGGGGGTATATCGGGACTTGCCACTGCATACAGCCTTGAAGAGAGGGCTGAAAGGGAAGGGAAATCTGTTTCCATAACCTTACTTGAAAAGAAAAATCAGATTGGCGGTAATATCCTGACTGAAAGGGTAGGGGATTTCCTCATTGAAGGTGGACCCGACTGTTTCCTTTCTGAGAAGCCGTGGGCAATTCAACTCTGTGAGAGGCTTGGAATGAGGGAGAGTCTCCTCCGCACAAATGACGAATTCAGAAAGACTTACATCCTGTGGAATGGACATCTGTACGAACTGCCAGAGGGTGTGATATTGATGATACCGACCGAAATCTTTCCCCTATTAAAGAGTAATCTGATATCTCTTTCAGGCAAGATAAGGATGGGGATGGAGTTGTTCATACCAAAAAAGGAATCAAGTGATGATGAGAGCCTTTCCCAGTTTGTCCGCCGCCGTCTTGGTCAGGAAGCCCTTGATAAGATTGCAGCCCCTCTTGTAGCAGGTGTCCACGCTGAAGACCCTGATACCATGAGTGTCAAGAGCCGGTTTCCGAGGTTTGTTCAAATGGAGGAAGAATATGGAAGCCTTATAAAAGGGATGATTGCTAAAAGGAGAGAGATGAGGATGGCTGGAAGTAAAGGAAATAAGCCTAAATACACGATGTTCATGACACTTAAAGATGGTCTCTCTGAGATGCCTGCAACAATTGTCCAAAATCTTAAATCAACAGAGATTCTTACAAATAAAGAGGTATTGAGTGTAGATAAAGTTTCAAGTAATGTCATTCTGAGTGAAGCGAAGAATCTAAACCATGTAGTGAGCGAAGCGAAACTAATGAAACATAAATATAAAGTATCTTTAAAAAACGGAGAGGTTTTAGATGCAGACACTGTAGTTTTTGCCTCCCCCTCCTATGAAACAGCCAGGCTATTGACAGGGATTGATGATTCTATATCTGACCTCTTAAATAAGATTCCTTATACATCCACAGCCACTGTATCCCTCGCCTTTAAGAAGGATAGCATTTTCCATCCAATGAATGGGTTTGGATTTCTTGTGCCGAGTCAGGAGAAGAGGAGAATAACAGGTGCAACATGGGTATCAAGAAAATTCTCATACAGGTCGCCTGATGACTCTGTCTTAATCAGGTGTTTTATTGGAGGCTCCCATAATGAGAAGCTAATTTTCCTTAATGATAAAGATATGATAGAGATGGTAAAAAGGGAGTTGAGGGATATTATGGGTATTACATCAGAGCCTCTGCTGACCCGAATCTATAGATGGGAAAGGGCAATGCCGCAATACACCATCGGGCATGAAGGGAGGCTGTCAATCCTTGATAAGAAGTTATCAGAATATCCCGGCATATTTCTTACAGGCAGTTCATACAGGGGTAGCGGTATAAGCGAGTGTATAAAGGATGGTCAGCTTACTGCCGAATCTGTCTTAAAATACTTGAATTTATAGAGAAAAGTTATATAATTCACCGCAGAGGCACGGAGACACAGAGGAAAACAATAAGGAGAAATAGGGAAATTTAAGAAAAGATGAATGAAAAATATATTTTACCTTTTTTCCATCTCTCCCTCTTCTCCCTTTCTCCTTAATCTTTTTTTCTTTTGTCTCTCTCAGTGCCTCAGTGTCTCAGTGGTTAAAATTAAGTTTTTTCCTTGAAATATGGGGTAAAATACTGAATGAAAAAAATTCATTTATCTCTCCTACAAAAAACATTTCTTGCCGTAATAGCGGTATTCCTGCCTTTAATAGTCGCATTTGTTTACAACTATAACATAAACAGAAAGATTTTAATGGGACATGCCCTTGAGGATTTAAGCAGCCAGGCATTTGTTTATGAGGAGGTTGTATCTCAGTTTCTTGAAAAATCAATGAACCGCGTGCAGGATTTTTCAAGTGACGGTGTCATAAGAAACGGAACCCAGAGTATCCTTGAAGGACAGCAGTCTGCTGTTAAGAACCTCAGCGATTATATTTTAAAAAACAAGCTGATTATAGATAAGTCAATTCATACCATAAGCATTATTTCCCCTGACGGGAGAGTCCTGACATCCACAGACCCCTCTGCAGTGGGAAGTGATTTGTCAGGGGAGGAATTTTTTAAGGAAGGGAAAGACATGGTAAGTATAGCTGAAAAAAGGATAGCCGCTCCAGAACTGCCAGAAATTGTAGCCTCAGCCCCTCTCTTAAACATTTCAACAGGGAGACCTATCGGAGTTATTGCCAATTTTATTCGTATATCGGAATTAAACTCAATACTTGAAAGAATTGAAACAGAGGAATATGAGGGCGAAAAAAGGATAACCGAGGTAGAACTGAAAAGACATCTAATAAAGATATATCTGGTCAACAGGGAAAAAAGATTAATCAGCAAGCCTTCAATTGTCAAGGATATAGAATTAAATCACATAATAAATATTCTGCCAGTTAAGAAGGCACTGGAATCAAATGAGGAATTTTCAGGTTTCTATGATAACTACAGAAAAATAAGGGTTGCAGGTGCATCGGAGTATCTGCCTGAAATGAAATGGGTATTAATTATGGAAGAGGATATTGATGATATCATTGCCCATACATGGATAATAGGAAGGAATATGATGATAACTGCTTCTATCGTCATTGGAATAATTATTGTAATGTTTATCATCTTTTTTAAGAATGTTGTTATACGAATAAAGAGGGTCTCGGCTGCTGCAGAAGATATTGCAAGGGGTAGATATGAGATTGCTATCCCTATTCAGGAAGAGGACGAGATAGGTATTCTTTCAAGGTCTTTTAACAGGATGGCATCTGAGATTAACAGGAGGACTAACGAGCTTGAAGAGAGCGGAAAGAAGCTGAAAGAGGCACAGCATATAGCAAGGCTCGGAAACTGGGAGTGGGACATAGTTAAAGATAAGCTTTACTGGTCAGATGAGATTTACAATATCTTTGGCGTAGAGTTAGATAAATTTGAAGACAGCAGATTTTTAAAGTTTGTCCATCCTGATGACAGGGAGTTTGTTAAGAATGCTGTCAATGATGCACTGGACAATAAAAAACCATACTCCATTGACTATAGAATCGTTCTTAAAGGAGGAGGAGAGAAGTTTATCCACGAACAGGGTGTGGTTGCTTTAAATAGCACAGGTGAGCCTGTCCGTATGGCCGGGACAATTCAGGATATTACTGAGCGGAAGATACTGGAAAAGTCGCAGCTTGAACTACAGCAGAGATATGAAGAACTGATAAACAGCCTCAATGCTGGAGTTTTCAAGATTGATACTGATGGTAAGATGATTGAGGTTAATAAAGCATGTGTGATGATGGCTGAGGCTGATTCAAGAGAGGAGTTTTTAAAACACAATGTCCTTGATTTATTGGAAAATAAGGGCAAACTTAAGGAAATAATTGATAAGTTATTAAAGGGTGAATCTGTGGTAGATGAAGAGATTCCATTTATTACAATAAAGGGAAATAAAATCTGGACATCTGTTTCAACTGTATTAAAAAAAGGCGATAATGGTAATATCTATTTGGAGGGTATTATTGAGGAAATAACAGAGAAAAAGAGGCTTGAAGACCAGTTAAGGCATTCCCAGAAAATGGAGTCGGTGGGGATACTTGCAGGAGGTCTTGCCCATGACTTTAATAATATTCTGTCTGCGATAATGAATTACGGAAACCTTTTGATTATGAAAAAAGGGGGGGATGAAACTACAAAAAAATTTGCAGAGCAGATAATTTTAGCCTCAGAGAAAGGTGCAAACCTGACAAGGGGGATACTTGCATTCAGCAGAAAACAGGTGATGAATTTGCAGGTGATGGATTTAAATGAACTTGTTCAAAAGATTGAAAAGATATTATTAAGATTGATTGGTGAAGATATAGAGTTGAAGGTAAATCTTACAGATAAAACCTTGACAGTGAATATAGACGAGATACAGATAGACCAGATTTTAATGAATCTCGCAACAAATGCGAGAGACGCTATGCAGAAGGGCGGGACTATAACTATAAGTACAGATATAGCACAGATTGATTCTGAATTTATAAGAGAGTTTGGTTATGGTGAGTTAGGGAAATATGCCTTAATCAGTTTTTCTGATAATGGAGTCGGCATGGATGAGGGGACGAGGAAAAAGATCTTTGAGCCGTTCTTTACTACAAAAGGGGTAGGGAAGGGGACAGGGCTTGGGTTGTCAATGTCATATGGTATTGTTAAACAGCACAACGGTTATATAAATGTATTTAGTGAGCCGAATAAAGGCACTGAATTTAAAATATATCTGCCGTTATCAGGCCAAAGTGTTTCTATAAGAAAAACAGTAAAAGTTTCCACCCCTATTAGAGGGAGTGAGACAGTTCTTCTTGCTGAGGATAATTCACTTGTAAGAGAGACTGCGAAGGCAATACTTGAAGAATATGGATATAAGGTCATTGAGGCTGTAGATGGGGAGGATGCAGTCCAAAAGTTCGTTAAGAATAAGGATAGAATTAAGCTAATCATCTCGGATATGATAATGCCCAAAATGAGCGGGAAAGAGGCTTATGAAGAGATTAAAAAAATAAGTCCTGGCATGAAAATCCTTTTTATAAGCGGATATGCCCCGGATTTATTGAAGGTTAAGGCTCTCCATGAAGACGGGATGAATTTTATATCAAAACCTGTTGTTCCTGATAATTTGTTAAGAAAGGTGAGAGAGGTGATAGACAGCAAAGATTAACCCTTAGAGTGTCATTCTGAACTTGTTTCAGAATCTATTTAGAGCCTGTTGCATTAATATGAGACCCTTCGCCCCCACACCTATTTTCGTAGTTGATGATGTCCATTTAGGACGACTCAACTCTCGCAGGAATAGGTGTGGGGGCTCAGGGTGACAAATTGGCACTTTTTTCATCTTCTCGTAATACCTTTTTAAGAATCTTTCCTATAAGGCTCTTTGGAAGCTCTTTTCTGAATTCAACCTTTTTAGGCATCTTATACTTTGTCAGATTAGCCTTGCAATAACTGATAATCTCATCTTCATCAACAGATTCTCCATCCTTTAATACAATAAACGCCTTAGGTATATCACTAATGGATTTATAAGGTATGCCAATTACAGCAGACTCCTTCACCTTTGGGTGTTTGTTTAAGACCTCCTCAATCTCCCTCGGATATATATTGTAGCCACCTGAGATTATCATCTCCTTTTTCCTGTCAACAATATAGAAATATCCATCCTCATCCATTCTCCCTATATCGCCAGTGAAGAGCCAGCCATTTTTTAAAATCATTTCTGTTTCCTTCTCATTCTCCCAATATCCCTTCATAATCTGAGGTCCCTTTATTGCAATCTCTCCTATTTCACCTGTCTGAAGCTCTGCCCCTGTTATCAAGTCAACAATACTGCATTCAGTGTCAGGCAATGGAATGCCTATACTGCCAAATTTTCTCTCTCCGTATATAGGATTGCAGTGTGTTACAGGGGATGCCTCAGTAAGTCCGTAACCTTCTATAACCTTTACATCTGTCAGTGTCTCAAATCTTACTGCCATGTCATGAGGGAGTGGTGCTGCCCCACTTACACAGAATTTCATAGATGACAGAATATATTTCTTCTCATGCCTTAACTCACCATTTATGGCTGAGAACATTGCAGGGACACCTATAAATATACTTGC
>JACRGN010000361.1 GCA_016234205.1 Nitrospinota bacterium
TATCAAATATAGCCCAGCATCCCTTAGTATCAGGGGTATCCATCGTTACTACACCGTCAGAGCAATCGGCATTACCAGCCCAGTATGAGAAAGTAGAACCTATGTCAGGTGTTGCAGTAAGTGATACAACAGTATTGGCATTATAGGTTTCCAAGCAATCTGCTCCACAGTCTATGCCAGATGGGCTGCTTACTACTGTCCCTGTGCCACTACCTCCCTTAGCTATTGCAAGTGTTGGCTTTGTAAATGTAGCCCAGCATGTCTTCATGTCAGGACTATCCATAGTTACTACACCATCAGAGCAGTCGGCATTACCAGCCCATCCTGTAAAAATCGTGCCAGATTCAGGTGTTGCTGTAAGGGTTACAACTGTATTGGCATTATAAACCTCAAGACAATCTGTTCCACAATCTATACCCGCTGGATTACTGGTTACTGTAACTGAACCTTCACCTGACTTTGATATTGCAAGGATGGGCTTGGTAAAGGTAGCCCAGCATCCCTTTGTGGCATCCACTGTTACTACACCGTCAGAACAATCGGCATTACCAGCCCATCCTGTGAAAATCGTGCCGGGTTCAGGGGTTACAGTAAGGGTTACAACAGTATTGGCATTATAAGCCTCCTGACAATCTGCACCGCAGTTTATACCGGCAGGACTGCTGACTACTGTAACAGAGCCTTCTCCTGATTTTGCTATTGCAAGGGTATATTGAATGGATGTGGAGGTAAAGTTGGCAGTTACTGTTTTGTCAGAATTCATTGTCATGGTGCATTGATTTCCTGATGGGGAATCACAGTTTGTCCAACTATCAAAGGTATATCCTGTATTTGCTACTGCTGTGATGGTGACAGAGGTGTTGTAGTTGTATGATTCTGTGCAGTCTCCCGGACAGTTTATGCCAGGGGCTGTTACTGTTCCGCCTGCTGGGGGGTTGATTGTTATGTTGAGGTTATATGCGTTTAGTGTGAATAGGGCTGTGCAGGTCTTGTCTGCATCTATTGTAACTGAACCATCTGAACAATCTGCATCTCCGCTCCAGCCGGCAAAGTATGAGCCTGTATCGGGTGTTGGTGTGAGTGTAACTACTGTAGCAGAGTTATAGGCTTCTGAACAGTCTGCACCACAGTCTATACCAGCAGGCGAACTTGTAACTGTGCCACTGCCTGTGTCTGCTTTTGTTATTGTGAGGGTGTATAACTCTTGCCCTTTAATGGCAATAGTGTGATACCATCCACCAGCAACGGCTGTTACATTTGTAAGTCCGTTAACCTGAACAGGGGTATATCTCGTAGTTGTTGTCCCATCTCCAAGTTCACCAAAGTAATTATCCCCCCATGTCCAGACAGTGCCATCATTCTTTAGGGCAATGGTATGATTATATCCACCGGCAACAGTTGTAACACTTGTAAGTCCACTAACCTGAACAGGGGTGTATTTGTTAATAGTCGTCCCATCGCCAAGTTGACCAGCGTAATTATATCCCCAAGCCCAGACTGTGTCATCACTCTTGATGGCAATGGTATGGTAACCTCCACCTGTAATGGCAACTATATTTGTAAGCCCGCTTACCTGAACTGGAGTATATCTATCAATTACCGTTCCATCCCCAAGCTGACCAAAATAATTATATCCCCATGTCCAAATCGTCCCATCACTCTTTAAGGCAGCAGTGTGTAAGGTGCCCCTTGCAATAGCAGTTACACCGGTAAGCCCGCTTACCTGAACTGGAGTATATCTATCAATTACCGTTCCATCCCCAAGCTGACCACTCCAATTAGCACCCCATGCCCATACTGTGCCATCATTCTTTAAGGCAATAGTATGATATTGTCCACCTGCAATGGCTGTTACTCCTGTAAGCCCACTTACCTGAACAGGTGTGTATCTGTTAATAGTCGTCCCATCACCAAGTTGACCAGAGCCATTATATCCCCAGCCCCATACTGTGCCATCGCTCTTTAAAGCAATGGTATGCCAAAACCAACCAGTAATGGCTGTTACTCCTGTAAGCCCACTTACCTGAACAGGAGTAGTTCTCTGAGTTGTTGTCCCATCTCCTAATTGACCCTCGCTATTATATCCCCATGTCCAAACTGTACCATCATTCTTAAGGGCTATGGTGTGAGCATCTCCACCTGCAATGGCTGTTACTCCTGTAAGCCCACTAACTTGAACAGGGGTGGTTTTACCATAAGGAGGTGTTGTAGTCATTGTCCCATCCCCAAGTTGACCATTGTAATTTAATCCCCAAGTCCATACAGTTCCACCTGCTTCCGCTTTTGTAACCGCATAGCCAAATACAGCAGAAGCAATAAGGAGTGATACTATAAAACCGATATAAATTCTCTTAATCATATAACCTCCCTTATATATAAACGACTTCATGTTCAGAACCTGTCAACATTAGCCCTAATGAGTGTGATGCCTGTTGTCTCTCTCCTCACTGCCACATTCCCCTTTTAGATAATTTAAATTTGATAGGAAATTTGACTTGCCTATTGCCTGTATTATTAGACTCCCTCTGTGCATCTTATTGACATCTTTCATCACCCCATTTTTCTCTATCCGACCTAACCTCCCCTTGTTATAAGGGGAGGAATTATATTAACAACCCCCTTTCCCCCCTTTATTAAAGGGGGGAATTTGAGGGGTAAAAGTTAATTATCTATTAATATATCGCAAGAGTAATACCAAAATTTATTCTGATAAAAAAGATGTGTAAGGCTTTGAAATATTAATTAAAAACAAAAAGGAGTAATAAAAGGGGGTTTTATTTAAAGGACAGAAAATTGTCCTTCTTTTACATCTTATCTCTTAAATAGAGGGAATTAGCTGATAATTTTCAATTAGTTATATAGGAAAGGCTAATTTTTTAACCTTAAGGACAAATTTTTAGCCTTTTTGATTGGTATTCTGGGAACACCATACTTTTACTACCTAAATTTTTTCCTTGATATGAGCCAAAAAATATTTATTAACAAAAAACATTTTGAAGAATTAAAATGATAGTGTTATAGTGTTAGCGACTGTTGTAAAAATAATACTGACACTAATCACTGATACTAATACCAGGGGAGGTGAAAGGATGGGTGACTGTATCTTTTGTAAGATAATCAAAGGCGAGATACCATCAAAAAAGGTTTATGAGGATAAAGATATTTTTGCCTTTGAGGATATAAATCCGCAGGCTCCGGTTCATATACTTATAGTCCCTAAGAAACATATTGCAAAATCCCTTGATGCCACAGGACAGGATAAAGAGCTGATTGGCTCTATTTTTATGGCTGCTAATAAATTGGCAGTAGAAAAGGGGATTGCGGAATCAGGCTTCAGATTGGTGGTAAATTGTAACAGGGATTCAGGGCAGGAGGTATTTCATATACATTTTCATCTGCTTGGCGGAAGGAAAATGAAATGGCCACCAGGGTAATTAGAAAATAATTTAACCACTGAGACACCGAAACACAGAGGGGGAAGATAAAGACAAAAAACAAAGACACTGAAAGACACAGATAAATTATGATTGGCACAGAAGAAATCATAACTAATCAGTGTCCATCTGTGTCAAAAAATTTAGTTTTTTCCTCCGTGTCTCCGTGCCTCTGTGGTTAGTTTTTTTAGGAGAATGATTTTATGGTAAAGATTGCACCTTCAATTTTGTCGGCAGATTTTAGCAGATTGGGAGAAGAATTAAAGACAGTAGAAGAGGCAGGGGCGGATTGGATTCATGTTGATGTTATGGACGGGCACTTTGTCCCGAATATTACCATTGGACCAATGGTTGTAGAGGCAGTAAAAAAATCTACAAAACTCCCCCTTGATGTCCACTTGATGATAGAAGACCCTGATTTCTATATTCCCTATTTTGTAAAGGCAGGTGCGGATATAATTACTGTTCATGTTGAGGTATGCAAACACTTGCAGAGAACTGTCAGGTCAATAAAAGAAAATAAAAAGATTGCAGGTGTAGTCTTAAACCCTGCCACATCTTTAAATACACTTGATAATATACTTGATGAAGTAGATTTAGTTCTTCTCATGTCTGTTAATCCGGGCTTTGGCGGACAGGAGTTTATACCATCAACAACAAAAAAAGTAGAAAAACTGAAACGGATGGTAAATGATGCAAAGTTAAAAACTGATATAGAAGTGGACGGCGGCATAAAACCTGAAAATGCAGGAGATGTAATCAAAGCAGGGGCAAATATCCTCGTCGCAGGCTCGTCAGTTTTTAAGAGTAAGGATTATAAGAAAATGATAAATATATTGAGGGGAAAATAGAAGATATCAGGTAATCTCAAACCTTTTCAACCTTAATGAATTTGTAACTACCGAGACTGAGCTAAAAGCCATAGCGGCGGCGGCGAAGATAGGCTTCAGCAATATTCCATAGAATGGATATAAGATTCCAGCCGCTATTGGTATTCCAATAACATTATAAAAGAATGCCCAGAAGAGATTCTGTTTTATAGTCTTCATAGTCTGCCTGCTTAAACGAATGGCAGTAGAAACTCCTCTCATGTCGTTTCTTATCAGTGTTATATCTGATGACTCTATTGCTATGTCAGTCCCCGCTCCTATGGCAATCCCCACATCTGCCTGTGCGAGTGAAGGTGCATCGTTTATTCCGTCCCCCACCATTGCAACAACCTTCCCCTCTTTCTGGAGCCTCTTTACCTCCTCTGCTTTATCCTGTGGAAGCACTTCCGCCAGCACCCTCTTTATACCCGCCTCCCTTGCAATTGCCTCAGCAGTCCTTTTGTTATCGCCCGTTATCATTATTACCTCAAGCCCCATATCCTGAAGCTCTCTGATTGCCTCAATAGAATCTTTTTTTAGCGTATCTGCAACAGCAATTATTCCTGCCATCTCATTATTTATTGCTACATACATCGGTGTTTTTCCATGACTTGATAACTCATCCGCCACCTTTTTAAAGTCCAAAGGTGCAGGCTTTTCTTTAAATCCGTTGAGGTTAATCCCTTCTTCACTCATCTTTTTTTCATTTCCCATGAGAATTGTCATACCTTTTATTTTTGCCTTTATGCCATGGCCTGGAAATACCTTAAACTCCTCTATATCATACGGTTTTATTTCCTTTTCCTGTGCCTTTGTGACTATTGCCAAGCCATAAGGGTGTTCAGAGCCGGCTTCAGCAGATGCTGCAAGTCTTAAAAGTTCCTCCGAATCTATTTCTTGCCCCTTGCCCCTTGCCCCTTGCCCCTTGTTTGTTATTATATCTGTTACAGACGGTTTTCCTGCTGTCAGTGTTCCTGTCTTATCAAAGACAATTGTATCTATCTTGTGTGCCGTTTCAAGACTCTCTCCGCCTTTTATTAAGATTCCATTCTCAGCACCTTTTCCTGTCCCTACAATTATTGCTGTCGGAGTTGCAAGCCCTAATGCACAGGGGCATGCAATTATAAGGACTCCGACAAATGCAAGCATTGCCATTGTAAATGGCTGTCCTGATAGATACCATATAAAGAATGTAGCTACAGCAATTCCGATAACAGTAGGAACAAAAATACCCGCCACCTTATCTGCAAGCCTCTGAATTGGTGCCTTTGAACCCTGTGCCTCCTCAACTGTCTTTATTATCTGTGAGAGGAGAGTGTCTTTTCCTATTCTAATAGTCTTAAATTTTATGAAGCCATCCCTATTGATTGTTGCACCTATTATAGTATCTCCAATTTTCTTATCCACAGGCATACTCTCACCTGTAAGCATTGACTCATCAACTGCCCCTGTCCCTTCAATAATCTCACCATCTACAGGTATCTTTTCACCGGGTCTGACAACAACAATATCACCGACTATCAGGTCTTCTACCGACACTTCAATCTCTCCACCGTTTCTAATGACCTTTGCACTCTTTGCCTTAAGCCCCATCAATTTCTTTATCGCCTCTGAAGTCCGCCCCTTTGCCCTCTGCTCCAAATATCTACCAAGGAGTATAAGAGTTATTATCACAGCGGCGGTGTCATAATAAACTTCCGATTCGCCATCTGGAAAAACTGATGGGAAGAAGGTTACAAAGGCACTGTAAAGGTATGCAATAGATGTTCCAACTGCTACAAGGACATTCATATCAGCACTCAAGTGCTTTAATGCCGCCCATGCCCCTGTATAAAATCTTGAGCCGCATTTGAACTGGACAAAGGTAGTTAAGATAAAGAGGATTGAATTCATCGTTGAGTGTGGGATAGATGGAAAGTAGGGGATAAACATTTGCATACTCCCTATCATGATGAAAATAGAGAGGGAAGCACTTTCAATAACCTCATTCTTTAATACCCTTAATTCTCCTTCCCTTCTTTCTCTGTCAATATCAAGGAGGTTCTTTTCTTCTACTTCAATAACAGTATAACCGGTATCAACTATTGTTTTCTTTATGGCAGGGAGGTCAACTATAGAAGGGCTATATTCAACTGATGCCTTTTCAGTCCCGAAATTTACAGTGGCATCTGTAACACCATTTAATTTTTTTAAATTTCTCTCAATCCTCGCAGCACACGAAGCACAAGACATGCCCCCTATAGGGAGTATAACCCTATCTTTTTTATCAGGAGAGTTAATAGGAGTGAGGGGTTTCATAGTAAAATCCCCCTTTAAAATGGGTTTTACAAAATCTTTAAAAAACTAATGGGGATGACTGCTGATATGGTCAACAAATTTACCTTCCAATTCTTCTACCTTATTAGCCAGAAGCATATAATCTCTGTCAAAATGAGATACAACTACTTTTAGATCGTTTTCTATATGCTCCAGCCTTTTATCCATCTGCTCAAATCTTTTATCTATCTGGTCAAATCTTGCATTTGTATCCTTCCTCAGATGTTTTATCTCATCCCTGATAGACTTTAATATTTCTACTGTAATTTCCTTAATCTTATCCATATTATATATCCTTCATTTGCCTAAATGCTATCACAGTTAAGGCGAGCCTTCAATCTTTTTATTTTTTTGAAAGATTTTATAAAACTGTGGTAGGATTATCCATAAATTTGAGGGGTCAATAAACCAAATGATACCAATAAGAAATGCAAAGATTGTATGCACTATAGGGCCTTCAAGCAGCTCTCCAAGAGTGATTGAGAAACTCATCAGGGCAGGCATGGATGTGGCAAGGCTTAATTTTTCTCACGGGACACATGATGAGCATAAAAAGGTTATAAAATCCATAAGGGATACTTCAAGGAAATTGAAAAAGGCGGTGGCAATCCTTCAGGACCTTCAGGGTCCGAAGATAAGGACAGGGTTGCTGAAAGATGGGAGGGTAGTTCTTAAATCAGGGAATAGGTTTATTCTCACAGGAAGAAAACTTATCGGGACATCTGAGATAATCTCAATTACATATCCTGCAATGTATAGGGATGTAAAAAAAGGTGACAGGATACTTCTTGATGACGGGCTTATGAGTCTTAAGGTAAACGATGTCAAGGGAACGGATATAACCTGTGAGGTGATAAATGGAGGTGTCCTGACAGACCATAAAGGAATAAATCTGCCGGGGATTAAGGTGGGGCTTTCCTCAATAACAAAAAAGGATATTGAAGACCTTTATTTTGGTATCGGGCAGTGTGTTGATTATGTGGCTATCTCGTTTGTCAGGACTGATAAAGATGTAAAGTCTGTAAAAGATATAATAAAAAAGAAGGGTGTATTTATACCTGTCATTGCAAAGCTTGAGAAACCTGAGGCTATTGAGAATCTTGAAGGAATTATGGATGAGGCAGATGGGGTGATGGTAGCGAGGGGTGACCTCGGTGTTGAGATGTCTCCTGAGGCTGTTCCAGTTATTCAGAAGAATATAATAAACATGGCAAATAAAAAGGGGAAGCCTGTTATTACTGCAACACAGATGCTTGAGTCCATGATAAATAATCCACGTCCTACAAGGGCGGAGGCTTCAGATGTTGCCAATGCCATATTTGACGGGACAGATGCGGTTATGCTCTCAGGCGAGACAGCATCCGGGAAATATCCGGTAGAGTCTCTGGAGATGATGTCAAGAATAATCTCAGCAGCTGAAGGCGGCTCATTCGCAAGACCCCGTGAGAGGCGGGTGGAAAAGGTTTTTGCATTTCATGACGCTGTGAGCAGTGCAGCTGTCCATGCAGCTCATGAGATAGGTGCAAAATTGATTGTGGCATTTACTCAATGGGGAACTACAGCCCTCCTGGTATCTAAACAGAGACCGCTCATGCCGATTATTGCCTACACTCCATATGAAAGCACCATGTGGAGATTAAATCTCTACTGGGGTGTGATGCCAAGAACAATGGGATTGATTGAAGATACAGACAATCTGATAAAAGAGATGGATAGAAACCTATTATCACATAAATTGGCAAGAAAGGGCGATTCAGTAGTTATACTTATGGGAATGCCAATATCTCAAAAGGGTGTAACAAACATGATGAAACTGCACAGGGTGGGGGAGTATTAATTCAGAAATAGACACAGAATGACACTGATTTGTTATGATAACCACTGAAGGAAATTATATCCATTCTGAGTTGACTGAAGAAATAATAATCATGAGTAAACCCCCAGCTCTGCTGGGGGACTCCCAGAGTTTGACAGTTCCGGGATTGTGCTTTGTCCTGATAAGGGACATAGAACTTTTAAATATTTCAGTTTTCACTGTTGTCATGCCCGAATGGTTCTGTCGGGCATCCAGTCATAAAACATGGATTCCCGCCAAATGCACGCGGGAATGACAGCTTGA
>JACRGN010000373.1 GCA_016234205.1 Nitrospinota bacterium
AATCACCATCTGCTATTGCTTCTGCAAGTTGAACCCCTTTCTGGAGGGGATTTGCAATCATCTTCGCAAGTATAAGACCTAAACCAAAGGAGATTGATATCGCAATGATCATCCCTATAATTGCTACATTTCTTGCGTATGCGGCATCATCAACACCTTTTTCATCAAGCTGTTTACCAACTTCACCCTGAATATTAAAAAGCCTGTCCAATTTTTCATAGAGAACTCTGAATTTTGGTGCTGCATCGGTTACTGCATTATGTTTTGCCTCATCTAATTTTCCTTCAAGTGCAAGTTTGTATGTCCTTGTTCTTGATTCATTATATGCCCTCCATGCAAGCTGAGACTCTTCAAATACTTTTTTTTCTTCAGGGATGTGGTGTGTCTTACTATATTCTTCAATGAGCCTTTCTATATCCTTTTCGTCTTTCATAGATTTATCATATATCTCCTGTCTTTTTGCTGCATCAGGCTCACTGATAATAAGTAGTGCACCTGTTCTTATACTTGCTATCTTGTTTGAAACATTACCCAGATCAATTGCAGGCTCAATCCTATCAACATACATACTATGAATCATATTCCTCATCTCACCTGTACTTCTAATTGACATTATTCCCAATACTGCTACAACTACAGACATAATTGCAAAGCTCAATAGAAGCTTCGTCCTCGTCTTCATATTTTTAAAGTTCATCTTAGTACCTCCTCTTATTTAGGCATAATAAAAATAATATTATGTATATACATATATATATACAAGCAGATTTTGCACACGGATACACGGTTTTTAAAGAGCTTAACAATACTTCATGTTTATTAGAATAAAATCAGGAGGCAGGTTCGGGAGGGTTGTATATAGGGATTGTAAAGCCATCTGTAAATTGAACAAGCTTAAATAAAATAGCTTCCTGATTGAGTTTATCATAACTCAAACTTACAGTTGAATCATTAATAAATGGATATTTACTCCCCGGAAATAATATATCAGATGCGGGCATATCATTACAGGTATTCCTTATTTTCTGAATCTCATTTTCGTGCATTTTGTTATAGGTTTCTTTCCTGTGGTCATAGACTTTATAATTGCTACTATGTTTAATTATGTGGATGCCATTATCCATTATACAGATGTCTCCACCATTAGATGGTTTGTTTACAGGCATTATCAGGTTAAGATGCACTGCAACTAAAACTATAAAAGCGGCTGATATTTTTGATGGCTTCATTTTTTTAGTAACCTTCAAAAGTTAAGTTATACGATTATAATCATATTGAATATATTGTCAATCATTTAATGCCTTGAATGTTTTAAGAAGTTTTCAAAATATATCAACTATTCTGAACATTTTGAGATAATTTTTGGTAGAATAATCAGTGTTAGTAGATGATTTTTTACTAAGACTGGGCTGACACTTACACTTAATTGTTTATGCTTTCAAAAATTCTAAGTAGTGCCATTTACGGAATTGATGCCTACATAGTAGAAGTTGAAGTAGATTTAGCTTCTGGCTTATTTGCTTTTTCTACAGTGGGACTCCCTGATACCGCAGTTAAAGAAAGCAGGGACAGGGTTATGTCCGCAATAAAGAATACAGGGTTTGATTTCCCCCAAAAAAGGGTTACTGTAAACCTTGCACCTGCTGATATAAAGAAGGAAGGCTCATCGTTTGACCTTCCGATAGCTGTTGGCATTCTCAGTGCCAGTGGATTTATAAAACCTGACAAAATCAAAGAATTTATAATCCTCGGTGAACTATCTCTTGATGGCAGGATAAAGCCTATCAAAGGTGTCCTTCCGATTGCTGTATCTGCAAAGACAAATAATATAAAGGCAATAATCCTCCCGACAGATAATGCAAAGGAGGCAGCAGTAGTTGAGGGAATAAGTGTCTATCCGGTAGAAAATCTTCCACAGGTTGTAGAGTTCTTAAACGACAATATAAAAATAACCCCTGTTTCAATTGATATTGAAAAGGTATTTGAGGAATATAGAAATTACGATGTAGATTTTTCTGATGTAAAAGGACAGTATCATGTAAAAAGGGCATTGGAGGTGGCAGCTGCAGGAGGGCATAATATAATAATGACGGGACCGCCCGGGGCAGGCAAGTCTATGCTCGCAAAGAGAATACCTACAATCCTTCCTAATATGACTCTTGATGAGTCAATTGAGACAACAAAGATTCACAGCATTATGGGACTCTTGGGAGATGGCAAGGCTCTTGTATCAACACGCTCATACAGGTCTCCTCATGCAGGTATATCAGATGCGGGACTGATAGGCGGCGGAAATTTTCCTATGCCTGGAGAAATCTCTTTAGCTAATAATGGTATTTTATTCCTTGACGAACTGCCTGAATTCAGAAGAAATGTATTGGAGGCATTGAGACAGCCCCTTGAGGATGGAAGGGTTACAATATCAAGGGCATCTGGCTCACTTACATTCCCTGCCAATTTTATGCTCGTTGCAGCCATGAATCCATGTCCATGTGGTAACAGAGGTTCTCAAAAAGAGTGCAACTGCACACCGTTACAGATACAAAAATATCTCTCCCGCATATCAGGGCCTCTCATGGACAGGATAGATATTCATATAGATGTCCCTTCGCTTAAATATAGAGAACTCTCTGATGAGACAGGGGGCGAGAAGTCAGAGGTAATACGAATGAGGGTGAAGAAGGCAAGGGATGTCCAGATTGAGAGATTTAATCGTTCGACAAGCTCACGACCGACAAGCTCACGAC
>JACRGN010000372.1 GCA_016234205.1 Nitrospinota bacterium
AATCCCAGATGCCGAAAATCTTTCCACTATAAATAGCAAAACCTGTCAGTGTCTCAATTATCAATAGCAAACCCCAGAAAAAATATGTAAGTGCCTGCAGTGGATTAAACTTGCCATATTCCTCATGGGTATCTTTTAAGAATAGGTAATAGGCAAGCATATCAGGGGTGGTTTTAATTTTACTCCATGTTGGCAGGTATTCCCGTATATCTTTATCAAAGTAAAGCTGGGCAATGAAGCTAAGAATGATTATATACATTGAAATAAAGTGGAAAAATCTCATCAAATTCATAAGCTGGCTGCCTTCCCCGGATGATAGAAATGGCCAGTAGATATAATAACCTGTGAATATAAGTGTGAAGATAGAAACGGCTCTTAGCCAGTGGTTTATCCTGTAAACCATATTCCACTCGTAAATCTTTTCATAATGTAAATCAGCCATTATCCCACCTCCTCATGAAACCCTGAATTTTCTGATTTCGTTCGTTTCAGGGTCTATGATATGGACAGTGCAGGCGATACATGGGTCAAAGGAATGGACAACCCTCAATACCTCCACAGGACGCTTTGCATCCACAACAGGAGTCCCTACGAGGGCTTCTTCTATCGGGCCTCTTACACCTTTCTCATCTCTCGGTGAGACATTCCATGCAGTTGGTGTAATAATCTGATACCTGTCAACCTTGCCCTGTTTTAATGAGTACCAGTGTCCGAGTGCACCCCTTGGCGCCTCCCAGAGACCCGCACCTATTCCTGAGTCAGGCATTTTATGCGGTGTATAGACCTCATTTTTACCTGTCTTTAGATTTTCTATAAGTTCCATAGTCCATGTTATCATGGCATCGGCTATGAGTTTTGTCTCAAGTGCCCTTGCAGCAGCCCTTCCAAGGGGAGACATTAGTAGCTCATGTTTGCCGGCAACCCCTAACTTGCTTAGTGTATCATCAACAAGTTTTTTGGCAGTCTCATTCCCTGATACATAGGCTATCAGCATCCTTGATAAAGCACCAACCTCCATAGGCTTTTCACTCATCCTCGGTGCCTTTGCCCATGTGTATTTTTTTTCAGTATCGTAATCAGTGAAATCCGGCTCGGTTATTCCATCGGCTGGATTTAATGCAGGACCATCCTTATACCAGCTATGTTTTACATGTTCTGCGACATCCTTATGATTTACCTCGTTACGCTTTAACTCCCAGTTGTATATTGCACCCATCGGGAGTGTTCTTTTATTCGGGTCAAAGCTCTTATCTTCAAATACACCCCATGCGAGGTAATTCCCTACACCTCTGCCTATTGCTGTATAGTCTAAATAATAAGGTGCAACGATTAAAACATCCGGGATAAAGACATTATCAACCCATGCCTGTATCTTCTTTAGCCTGAAAAGAAAATTGCTAATATCCTCAACTGAAGGGGTGCATGTAACACCGCCAGGAGGGGTAGCCTGAACCATCGGCATCTTGCCGCCAAAGAACGCTGAAAGGTGGGATGCCTCTGACTGCATCTCCAATGCCTCAAGATAATGTGCCACTATGAGGAGGTTTAAATCAGGCGGCAGTTTATAGGCAGGGTGCCCCCAGTAGGCATTGGCAAAAGGTCCAAGCTGTCCGCTGTCAACAAATGTCTTAATCTTTGCCTGAACATTTTTAAGATACTGCTCGGTCGGCTTTGCAGAGAGGGCGCTGACGACATCCACATAGTCAAGGCCAGTGAGGTGATAGAACCACAGGATATGGGAATGGAGGAATTGAGAGCCTTCTACAAGATTTCTGATAATCCTGGCATTATCGGGGGGCTTAATATTATATGAATCTTCTATACACATGGCTGATGTGTGGGCATGAGAGGTCGGGCATACACCGCATATCCTCTGAGTAAGCAGCCATGCGTCCCTCGGGTCCCTGTCTTTTAAGATAATTTCAAACCCCCTGAAGAGTGTGCCTGAAGTCCAAGCATTTTTTACTTTTCCATCTTCTACCTCTATTTCAATTCCAAGATGGCCTTCTATCCTTGGAATAGGGTCAATAACTATCCTTTTACCCATTACCCCTCACCCCCTTTCTCTTTTTCTTCATCTTTTTTAGTCCGCCCCTTCATTGCAGATGCCACAAGATGGATTCCGATGCCGGCCGCAGTGGCAACACCAAGTGCTGCCCCTACCTTATCCGCCGTGTTTTCCACTCCCCTAAATACAGGTATTGATATTCCGGGGAGGACAGCCCTCATCGGGCTGAAGGCGTCAGGCCAGCCAGGCTCTGTGCATCCTGTACATCCATATCCTGACTGGACACACCAGCTTATCTTGTCATTCCAGCGGATGAGGGGGCAGTTGGCATATGTATTTGGCCCCTTGCAGCCCATCTTATAAAGGCATTCACCCTCCATTGCATCCTTTGACCCAAATTCCTCAACAAACCTCCCGGCATCAAAGGATGCCCTCCTCGGGCAGTTGTCATGGACATTCATCCCATAGATTATCTTTGGCCTTCCATGCTTGTCTAATTCAGGCAGTTTCCCAAAGAGCAGGTGATGGACAACTGTGGCTACAAGCCAGTCAGGGTTTACAGGACAGCCTGATAAATTTATAACTGGTCTTTGTAAAAACTCTCCAACACCCTTAATGCCTGCTGGATTGGGCCTTGCAGCAGGGACACCGCCGTAGGTGGCACAAGAGCCGAGGGCTATAATTGCGGCAGCCTTGGATGAAGTTTCCTTTAATATATCCATCATATCCCTTCTGCCAATCCTTCCATAGCCCGGCTTTGTCGGGACGCCACCCTCAACAATCAGTATGTATCCTCCTTCAGCTATAGATTTTTTAAGGATTTCCTCCGATTGTTCACCTGCAGCAGCCATAATAGTCTCATGGTAATCAATACTCAATATATCCAGAACAATTTCTGATGCAGAAGGGTGGGTTGTCTTGATAACAGATTCTGTGCATCCAGTGTCTGATGCAAAATGAAGCCAGACTACGGATGGTCTCTTTGAAACCTTTTCAATTGCGTTTGCTATTTGGGGGATAAAACTTTGAGATAAGCCGAGGGCTGCAGCCATCTGGCCGCAGAATTTTAAGAACCTTCTTCTATCAATATCTTTTAAAGATAAGACCGTATCAAAATCATATTCAGCCATAATAACCTCCTACATTTATTATGCCATTTGATATAGAATTTTGCCTCTCTCACCTCCTTTGAACAACTCTGGTAGTAATATAAGCCTTAATATTTTTTTGTCAATAGCACTTATGAAAATTTATATTTTTTTTGACAACTAATTTTTAAAAACATATACTGCTCTTATAATAAACACCTATTTAAATGTACAGGAATTTCAATGTCTGAGATTGCTTCGCCTTCGGCTCGCAATGACAGATTGCAAGAAGTGTCATTGCGAGGAGCGATAGCGACGAAGCAATCTAATTTAATGTTAAGGTTAATGTTTCCCGAGCAAAATCATATCAAGATTATTTATTCTTATAAGTTTGAAGATGGGACAATAAAATCTTTCAATATCATCCTTGACAGACAGAATCTCAGCTTTATATCAGAAAAGAATCATAATCCCCCTTCATGGGCAATACTTTCCAATAATAAATGCAGAAATTGCACACTTAATGGAGATACAAATAAATATTGTCCTGTTGCAGTGAATCTTACTTTTATAGTTGAGGAGTTTAAAGAGTATCTTTCTTATGAGAGAGTAAGTGTTACAGTAATTACAGAGGAGAGGACCTATTCAAAAGATACGACACTTCAGGCAGGGCTAAGTTCATTGCTCGGCATAATCATGGTAACGAGCGGATGCCCTATTCTGGAATACCTTAAACCGATGGTGAGATTCCATCTCCCGTTTGCAGCTCTTGAAGAGACTATCTTCAGGATGGTTTCTATGTATCTTATGTCGCAATATTTTTTAAAACAGAATGGGAAGATGGCAGACCTGGAATTAAACGGGCTTAAGAAGATATACTCTGATGTTAATCAGGTAAATATTGATTTTGCAAGGAGGCTCACAGAGGCAGCAGAGAAGGATGCAAATGTTAATGCACTTGTAAATCTAAACTGTTTTGCGATTATGATACCCCTTACAGCAGAAAAGAAACTTAAAGAATTTGAAAACTATTTCTCAGTTTATCTGAAAGAACAAAA
>JACRGN010000376.1 GCA_016234205.1 Nitrospinota bacterium
GAGGTGTATTCGTCTTTGCTTTTTATCTGGCTTAGGCATAAGAGGGCATCTCTATTCCTCATTATGCTGTCTGCCATGTTATTCACTGCCTTCTTTGCGTCTCCCGACGATATGCTCTTGCCCATCCTGACATCCTGCATTGCATTCCTTATAACATAATTAGCTTCGTTGTGTGCCTTTGCTGCCTGTTTTATTTCTTCCTGAAATTTTACCTTATCTTCAGGGGGAGACTCTCTTTTTAATGCCTCCTGAATGGTCTCTTTCATTTCCTGTTCTGTTTTCTTGTCAGCTTCCGCGGCAGGAACGGATGTTTTTACATCCTCCCCTTTGTCCGTATCTATATATACATGGTTGCAGTATTTTCTTATCTTTTCTATCTGTTTGTCCGTCTTGATGGGAAATTTGTGGAATAGAAATCCTGTCTCGAGCCACGGACGGTCAAACTCGCAGACATACATCCCTTCTTTTAAATCACGAACCGATACTTTCTTGATCATAAAAATTATCCTGCTGTAGTGCGAGGCAGGAGCCTCGTTAATCAGCGAAACTAAAGTTTCGCACTACTCATCTTTCAGAATGTTTCTTTCTCTTAAAATTCAGATGTTCCGCCTCCATCTCCAGTTTACTGATTACACCGCACATTACAAGTATCTCTCCTATTCGATGGTGAATATTTTCTTTACCATTCGAGATTTCCTTGATCTGTTCCATATTCAGCAATCCCATATTGATTACAGCTTCGTCAAATCTTAAACCTGTCTCTCGCAAATAATCCATTATCTTTGAAACATCTTCATAGGTTAGATACCCTTTGGCAACCCCGTTAATCGCAGCCATTACATTCTCATTCCTCTGGAATTTAAGTGCAAAGAGCAATTCTCCATCTGTAATCTTACACTTACTGATTAAATACTCGCCGAATAACATATTTCATCCCTCTCATTTATTTCTGAATACCTATACAATCAAAATCTATGCCAAAAGGGACTAAATTGGATTTAATTTTATTCCTGCAATAAAAACAAATAATTATATGGGAAAGATATTGGAGGTTAGCGGTTTATAAGAAGGGAAAAGTGTAAAATATTACAGAAGTATATCGGGACAAAAGTGTAACAGGTATGACCTAACGCCGAATAAATCGGAAAAGACTTGAACACGAATTGCACGAATAGACGAATTACACTAATAATTCAAATAAATATTTTGGCTTTGCTTTTATCTTCATTCGTGGCATTCGTATATTCGTGTAATTAGTGTTCTGAGTTTTTTTGAATTTCTTTCCAAAAAAGCAGGAATTTGATCTGTAATTTACTAATAGTTAGTTAGGGTGAGGGGGGGTTTATTTTATGCTCTTCAATCTTGCGATACATGGTTTGGCGGCTCATACCGAGGAGTCTTGCAGCCTTTGCCTTATTCCAGCCGGTCTTTTCCAACGCTTGAAGGATTGCCTGATATTCGTCCTCATCACTCAATTTCTTTCCCCTTTGGGTAGTAGATGACGGCGTGCTTTTAAACTCCCTTAACTCAATCGGCAGATGTTCAACAGCAATGGTGTTCTGCCGGCACAGTATAAAGGCATGCTCTATTGTATGCTCAAGCTCTCTTATGTTCCCATGCCAGTGATACTCCATGAAGAGCTTCTCAACATCTGCCGATATTCCTGTTATATTCTTTTTAATCTTTTTGTTGAATTTGTCAATAAAGTGCTTTGTCATCAGCGGTATGTCCACCCGCCTCTCCCTCAATGACGGCAGGTTTATCTCCACCACTTTTAAACGATAGTAAAGGTCTTCTCTGAATTTTCCGAGCTTGACTTTCTCTTTTAAGTCCTGATTCGTTGCTGCTATTAGACGAACATCCACCTTTATCGGATTTGAATCCCCTACCCGCTCAAATTCGAACTCCTGTAATACCCTCAACAGCTTCAACTGTATCTTTGGAGATATGTCCCCTATCTCGTCAAGGAATATAGTCCCTCCATCCGCCATCTGAAATCTGCCGCTCCTGTCTTTTACCGCTCCTGTAAACGCACCTTTTACATGACCGAATAATTCGCTTTCAAGCAGTTCTTCGGATAATGCAGAGCAGTTTACTTTTACAATAGGCTTGCTGCCCCTGACCCCTGTGTAGTGCAGAGCCTCTGCAATCATCTCCTTCCCTGTCCCGCTCTCCCCTGTGATTAATACCGTTGTCTGGACATCGCACAGGGATTCGATGAGGGAGTATATCTTCTGCATGCCATCGCTAATGCCTATTATGTTGTGAAACTGCCTTCTCTCTTTTAGTGCGTTTTCAAGGACAGCAAGTCTTGTCTCGTCTTTTACGACTAAAACCGCCCCTGAAAATACTCCCATACTGTTTATGAGGGGATAGGTGGTAAGATTTACAATTTGTGTAGGACGATTCTTGTGCCGGCATTCTATGTGGTATGCTTCAACAGGGTTTTTTTTATCAATTGTTTCTCTGACGGCATCGAGACATTTTCCGCTGCAATCTCTACTTAGAGAGATTAAGATCTTTCCAACGGCATCCCGTGTTATCCCACAAATATTTTCAGTTGCCTCATTGGTCTCTATTACTGTTAATTTGTCGTCAACTGTTATAATTGCATCCTTTACGCTCCTAAATATCGCCTCAAGGTTCGAGCGGTATCTCTCCCTTTCGTCCAGCAGAGACTTATACTGCAGCGATTTGTTTGTAACATACAAAAGCACATCCTCTCTTACTGGTTTTGGGACATAGTCAAATGCCCCTAATCGAAGGGAGTCAATAGCGGTATCAATATTCGGAGCCTTGGTAATCAAAGCAACCGGACTATTCAAATTTCTCTTTTTAACCTCCCTCAAAATATCAATCCCTGTCTTATCATCCTTACCTGGTATATCCTCCAGAATTATATCTGTAAATATCAGGTCGAATTTCCTTTCCGAAAGCATTGTCATGGCTTCATTATAATTTCTTGCAGTAGCCACCTCATGCCCTTTTGAGACAAGAATACCTTTAAAGGCAGATAAGATATTCTCCTCATCGTCTATTACAAGGATTCTACCCTTCATTTTCTCCTCTCAAATCTTCCACACAACCATCACCTGAGGGAAGGACTCGTCCAGCCATTCGATACCGTATTTGTTTTCCCAATATTGATACTCGATGCCTATGAACAGCTTGTTATCTTTTAAATTAAAGTGGCGGCCTGCATCCCATCTAATCTGGGGCTGTGCAAGTATGGTCTGTTTTGTCCGCTCCTCCTTTGATGTGATAATATCAAAAAAACCTTCAAAACTGAATTTTATATCTCCGATTTTAAAAGGGATCACCCATACAGGCGTTATCTGCCATGATACCCCTTTACCGCTTTCAGGCTCCCTCGCATCATTCGCCAGAATATCTATACTGAAAAAAGTAATTTTCGGCAGGTTTAGCTCCATGCTGATGCCGTAGAGATATACAAGCGGTTTTGAGCCGCCTGATTCCGAGCCGGTATTTATGCCCGCTGCAAGATTAAAGTCTTTGAAAATTCCATTAGGAATTTTTAATCCTGTTAATTTGCTAATGCTTAAGTAGGTATATCCTTCACCGTAGAGCTTTGTAGAATCGGGGTCTCCTGCCTGTGTAAATATCGTATCTATGAAAAGATAATTTCTTCCATATTTGTAGCCGTTTATGTGCTGAAAGGTGAGTATCTCTCTTGAAAGATTCTTTGCTGCTGCCGGCTCCCTGAATCCTGTTCCATACAATAGTTGGACTTCGTTATCAGTCCATTCAAAGGCATGGGCAAAGCCCGCAGAACCGAGGATTAAAAATAAAAGAACAAAACCATGTATCTTTAGCCGCAGACTTTCACGGATGGCAGCTTTGCTGTCATTCTGAGGGCGAAGCCCGAAGAATCTAAAAAAACAAGATTCTTCACTTCGTTCAGAATGACATTTTTGTGTTAATCTGTGTCCATCTGTGGTTTCAATAGGTTTTTTTCTTTGCATATTCCTGTATCGTCTCCATCAGCTTCGCCTTTTTTATTGGCTTTGTAAGGTGAGAGGTGCAGCCTGCATCAAGGCTCTTCTGCTCATCTTCTTTAAGTGCATGGGCAGTCAGGGCGATAATAGGTGTGAACTCTGCGCCCTTCTCCGCCTCCCACTTCCTTATA
>JACRGN010000366.1 GCA_016234205.1 Nitrospinota bacterium
AGCCTCCCATCTTTTGTATTTTATCATCAAAGACCATCCATTTGCTGACGGCAACAAGCGTATCGGTTCCTTCTTGTTTATTTATTTTCTTGATAAAAATAATTACCTATACAAGGATAGCGGAGAAAAGAAAATCAATGACAATGCTTTAACCGCCTTAGCTCTCTTGATAGCAGTAAGCGACCCAAAAGAAAAGGATAAACTGATAAAAATCATTACTAACTTATTAGCCTTGTGAAATTATCTGTGGCTAATAATCTTTTTTTGTTCTTATGTATCAAAAGCTGGATATTCTGATAACTGAAGAGAGTATAAGGAGGAGAGTTAAGGAGTTGGGGGAAAAAATATCTTCTGATTATAGAGGAAGGGAAATTCTCGCCATAGGTATATTAAAAGGTGCATGGATTTTTATGTCTGACCTTGTCAGAAATATTAAAATACCTGTAATGTGTGATTTCATCGGTGTGTCAAGCTATGGAGATGGAGCGGTGAGCAGTGAGAGGGTTAAGTTAATCAGTGATATAAGGATACCTGTTAATGGAAAGGATGTATTGCTGATTGATGATATAATTGATACAGGTTTCAGCATTAAGTTCGTAAAGTATTATTTAGAATCAAAGAATCCAGCGAGTATAAAACTGTGTGTCCTCCTTGATAAGCAGAGTCGGAGGAAGGTTGATATCCACGCTGATTATGCAGGTTTTACAATTCCAGACAGATTTGTAGTAGGATATGGCCTTGATTATGCGGAAAAATACAGGAACCTTCCATATATAGCTGCTGTCAAATAGTATTTTTATTGCAACAAAATCCTTTTATATGTTATTCTAAAAATAAATCAGCCGCAGAGGACACAGAGAACACAGAGGAAAAAAGTAAATTTTTTGACACAGATGGACACTGATTAGTTATGATTTTTTCTGTGCCAATCATAATTTATCTGTGTCTTTCAGTGTCTTTGTTTTTTGTCTTTCTCTGTGAACTCTGTGGTTATATATTATATGGAGGTAAAGAATTGAATCAGTTTTACAAAAATCTTGCATTGTGGCTTGTAATAGGGCTGATAATGATAGCCTTATTTAACATCTTTAATAAACCGCATTCTCCTTACAAAGATATAATCTACAGCGACTTTGTTAATGCTGTAGAAAAAGGAGAGGTGGCAGAAGTTTCTATACAGGGAGATACTATTACAGGTAAACTTAGTGATGAAAAAATCTTCAGGACGCTGACTCCGAAAGATACTGACCTTATAAAAATATTAAGAGGAAAAGGAGTAAAGATTAGTGTAGCCCTCCCTGATCAGGATTCATGGCTCACAAATCTGCTTATCTCATGGTTCCCCATGATACTCCTCCTCGGTATATGGCTATTCTTCATGAGGCAGATGCAGATGGGCGGCGGGAAGGCACTCTCATTCGGCAAGGCAAAGGTGAGACTCCTATCCGACAAAAAAAATAACGCTACATTTAAAAATGTTGCAGGTATTGATGAGGCAAAGGAGGAATTAAAGGAGATAATTGATTTCCTCAAAGACCCGCAGAAGTTCCAGAAACTCGGCGGAAGGATACCCAAAGGCGTATTGCTGATGGGTCCTCCTGGGACAGGTAAGACCCTTCTCGCAAGGGCAATAGCAGGAGAGGCAGAGGTTCCATTCTTCAGTATGAGCGGCTCTGACTTTGTAGAGATGTTTGTCGGTGTCGGTGCCTCTCGCGTAAGGGATTTGTTTGAGCAGGGGAAGAAAAATGCCCCATGTATAATATTTATTGACGAGATAGATGCAGTGGGAAGACACAGGGGGGCCGGACTTGGCGGCGGACATGATGAAAGAGAGCAAACGCTTAACCAGCTATTGGTTGAAATGGATGGATTTGAATCAAATGAGGGTGTCATACTCATTGCGGCAACAAACAGGCCCGATGTCCTTGACCCTGCCCTAATGAGACCCGGCAGGTTTGACAGACAGGTGGTGGTTCCAAGGCCTGATATAAGGGGCAGAGACGGGATATTGAAGGTTCATACTACTAATATTCCTCTATCAGATGATGTTAAGATAGAAGTGCTGGCAAGAGGGACACCGGGATTTTCAGGTGCAGATTTATCAAATCTCGTGAACGAGGCTGCACTCCTCGCAGCCCGTAAGGGGAAAGATAAGGTTGGTATGAAGGACTTTGAGGATGCAAAGGATAAGGTAATGATGGGTGTTGAGAGGAGGAGCATGATAATAAGCGATACGGAGAAGAAAAATACCGCCTATCACGAGGCGGGACATGCTATTGTGGCAAAACTCCTCCCCGGCACAGACCCGATTCACAAGGTTACAATAATACCAAGGGGGAGGGCTCTCGGATTAACCCAGCAGCTTCCAATTGATGAGAAACATACATATCCAAAGGTGTATCTCCTTAACAATCTTGCCATTCTGATGGGTGGCCGTGTAGCAGAGGAGATTGCCCTTAACCATCAGACAACAGGAGCCGGAAACGATATTGAGAGGGTGACAGAACTCGCGAGAAAGATGGTATGCGAATGGGGGATGAGTGAGAAGATGGGGCCTCTCACATACGGCGAGAAAGAAGAACAGATATTCCTTGGCAGAGAGATAACTCGGCACAAGGATTACAGTGAGCAGACAGCGTTAGAGATTGATGCTGAGATAAAGAGATTGGTAATGGAGAGCTACGAAAAGGCTAAAAGGCTTCTCTTAGAACATTTTGATATCCTCACAAACATGGCAAATACACTCCTTGAAAAGGAAGTTTTAGAAGGACACGAGATAGATGTAATTGTTAATGAAGGGCTTGCTAAAAAGGCTGGAGTTGTAACAACTGATAAGACAGAGAATGTAGCAGCTTGATTTAAACTCACCAGTTGCATTTCTTTTCATACAAATCCTAAGATGCCATCAGAGAGTAACCTCTCTATAGAATGCGGGAGATTCAGATTAGAGCTGGATAAAAGAACCCACATCATGGGAATCCTCAATCTGACCCCTAATTCATTTTATGACGGCGGCAAATTTACTAATCCTTCCGATGCAATCAGATATGCAGAAAAGATGGCTGAAGATGGGGCTGATATCATAGATGTTGGGGCTGAGTCTTCAAGACCAGGCTCAGACCCAATTTCATCTGATGAAGAGATTGAAAGGCTAAAGCCTGTCCTTCCTGAATTATCCAGATTAAATGTTCCAATATCTGTAGATACCTATAAATTATCTGTAGCCAGGTGGGCAATGGATAGAGGAGCATCAATTATAAATGACATAAGCGGTTTCAGATTTGACCCTGACTTGGCAAAAGTAGTCTCTGAATATAAAGTGCCCGTAGTTATAATGCATACTTATGGCAAACCGAAGACGATGCAGGATAATCCGCAGTATAAATCACTCTTAAACGAAATTATCAATTATTTAAAAGATAGTATTAATATCGGAATTAAGTCAGGTATCAGCCCTGATAGATTTATTGTAGACCCGGGGATAGGATTTGGAAAGACAGTCTCACATAACTTAGAAATATTAAAAGAGCTTTCAAGACTTAAAGAGTTAGGAAAACCTATATTGATAGGTCCTTCAAGAAAGTCATTTATAGGCAATATCCTTAATCTGCCGCCTGAGGAGAGGCTTGAAGGGACTGCCGCCGCCGTGGCAATTGGTATAATGAATGGTGCCAATATAATTCGGGTTCATGATGTAAAAGAGATGGCGAGAGTGGCGAAAATATCAGATGCCATCAAGTCTTCAAAATAGATATATTTTATAACCTATTGACAATTTTAACCATTTAGCCTATATTATAGTTGAAAGTTTTAAAAAAACTAAAAGGTGATTTATGTCTGGAAAGGTTTCTTCTATAAGTGAAGTGGTTATTAAAGGGAATTTAGCTGTCAGGCATGATGGGAAGACTATTGAGGCAAAGAGGTCTCATAATTTTGAGAATCCACAAAAGGCAATTCGTGGAAATATCAAGGAAAAAGCGATTGAAATGGCGATTGGCGTAGATAAGGGGAAGAAGATAAATATCCATGTTTGATTTTTAAGGGAGGTGCAAATCGTATGATAAAGAGAATGGACTTCTATCATTTTGATTACAGCACCCTTGAATTTCTGGGCAATATTCTATTAATAGCAATTATAACAGGGATAGCTATTTTTATTTTTCTGCTCCTGACCACATCCGTAGCTTCACAACACATTATCTGATTTCATGACGCTTTTTATATATGTGTTGGAGAATATCCCCATATTTTCACAGCGAGAAGATGTCTGTATTTTTTCCCTTCCACTACTAAGAAATTTTCTATTATTTTCTAAAAGAGGATACTTTAGGGAGGATTTTATTGGCGTCCCCAGGGGGATTTGAACCCCCGTTACCGCCGTGAAAGGGCGATGTCCTTGGCCGGGCTAGACGATGGGGACACAAAACAGTGATGAGTTATGAGTGAAGAGTGATTAGATTAAAAATCTTTTGTCTTTTAATTGCCTTTTACTCATCACTCATCACTATTAACTGTCTTATAGTGGTGAGCCGCCTGGGATTCGAACCCAGCACACCCGCCTTAAAAGGGCGGTGCTCTACCAAATGAGCTAGCGGCCCAAAAACCAAAAATAAAACCACAGATGAACACGGATAAACACAGGTATAAAAAGTTAAAGACTTTTATCTGTGAATATCTGTGTCCCTCTGTGGTTAATTTTCAAAATATCAAATTCATCTACTCTTGTCAATTTAAAATTCCTCTACACCAAGGCTCAATTTTATATTTTTTGTCCCCATACTTTTTAAATTTATCTTCCAATGGGCTAAGATTGCAGAACCCTGATATGTCTTTTCAAATCCATCCTCTGATTGAGAGACTGTCTCTATTGGAAAATACCACAAAAAGGCAGGCTCTCCAAAAGACAGCATTACTTTAAAACGATTCCACTCATCCTTCATACCAAAGGATTTTGTATCAGAGATTTCTCCAACACTGTTTAATACCCTTTTGCCTGTTTCCACCCCATGATAACTCTCTTTAGATATGTAATACCTCAATTCGTTATCACCTGCAAGCAAGGTCAAGTTAAACTCTATGCCAAACCAGATGTCTATGCCCTTATCCCCCATGTTTGTTATCTCATAATTGGAAATTATTTCTGCCTTTTCCTTTGAAAAACTGAAACTCTTTAAAATGGATACAGGTATAAGCAATTCGCCTTCTTTAATATTTCCGGTTTTTCTCATGTTTAGATTAACAATCCCCTTTTTATCTTGAGATATATTCTCAGCAATATAAGGCTTATCCACAAAATTACCCAGCTCAGGATAGCTGCATCTCATAAAATTCCTAATGTCAGTCTCACTTCCTAAGAAATGGTCAATAAATGACCTCCGCAGATACCAGTCAAATACAATTGCATCGCCCAGCCCTTCCTCTTTTACCTTCACAATATCATGTATAGATTTTGGATTAGCCCCGCCGCCATGCTGTCCTGC
>JACRGN010000368.1 GCA_016234205.1 Nitrospinota bacterium
GGTGCTGCTAATTTAATACTTTTACCAATCTCAAGCAAGATAAAGAGGCAGGCAAAGGTTGATGTCCTGACAAGGGAATTAATTATAAAAGGGGTTATAAGCATACAGGAGGGTTTAAACCCCAGAATAGTTGAGGAAAAACTCAACGCCTTTCTTGAAGAGGGTGAGAGGGTAGTTGAAGGGAAAAAATAATGGCAAAGAAAAAGAAACATGCAGAACATGAGAATTTAGAAAGATGGCTCATCTCCTATGCCGATTTTATTACACTCCTCTTTGCCTTATTTGTAGTCTTATACGGCATATCCGAGGTTGATGTGCAGAAGTTAAAAAAAGTCTCAAACTCCTTTCAGTTTGCCTTCAGCATGGCTGGAACCGGGGGTGTGGAAAAGATACCTCTGTTTGAGATGCAGGAATTGGAGAGGATGATCCCGCTCCCTGTAAAGAGTATGGAGACTATAACCCAGCTTTATCCCGGCGAGGCTGAAAAGTTTGAAGAGGTGCAAAAAGATGTATGGGGTGCAATAAAAACTGATGTTGTAAAAATAAAAGTGCCGGATATGATGGTTTTTGAACTTACTGAGAGGGGGCTTGTGATAAGGCTTCAGGCAGGTTACTTCTTTGATGTTGGGAGTGCAGAATTGAGACCTGATGTGTATCCAATATTGGACAAGGTAGCAAAAAAACTGAAAGCAGGAAGGTCTCATATCAGGATAGAAGGGCATACAGATTCCATTCCTTTTAGCTCCCCTAATCTCCCTTCAAATTGGGAACTATCTGCTGCAAGGGCATCAAATATTGTAAAATATCTTGTTGAGAAAATTGAGTTCTCTCCACAGAGGGTATCGGCAGCGGCATACGGCGACTCCCAGCCAATAGCATCAAATGAAACTGAGGCAGGCAGGGCAAAAAATAGAAGAATTGATATTGTAGTGATGAGTATCAGACAGACCGGATATGAGCCTTTAATATGATCAGGATATCTCCAGTATCATAAACTCCCTTATTCCGGCAGGTGTAATTACCTTTGCAGTGTCATCAAGCTGTTTGCCTATCAAAGCCCTTGCGATGGGTGATGTTACAGATATGCTTCCATTATCAACATCTGCCTCATCCTCACCCACAATTGTATATTTGATTTTTTCGCCATTGTCCAAATCTTCAAGAAAAACGGTAGCTCCAAATATAACCCTGTCTTTTGGATGATTGGCTGTGTCTATTACATCTGCCCTTGCAATCCTGTCTTCAAGCCATTTAATCTTGCCCTCTACATGGGACTGCCTCTCCTTAGCCGCCTCATACTCCGCATTTTCTGATATATCTCCATGCGCCCTTGCCTCAGCAATTGCCTGAATTACCTTAGGCCTCTCCTCCTTTTTTAATTTCTTTACCTCCTCCTTCATCTTTTCAAGACCTTTTTTTGTCATTGGAATCTTACCGCTCATAAATTCTCCTTAAAAAGGTTTCAAGGGGTCAAGGATTCAAGTGATAAATTCTATTCCACTTGAGCCCTTGAATCCTCTAACCCTTGAACCCGTCTGTTAATCAAATATCCACACCATTTTATAACAGAATCTATAACGATTACAACGGAAAGAAAAGCCATTATACCCATGAGTATCGCATCAAGACGGAATGTAAATGCCTCTGCTGGATTAGCCCCTCCCTTTTTTATGAAACCCCAGAATAATTGATGGGCGGCGGTGAGTGTAATAACAGACATCAGAGCCATAGGTATCAATGTAGTCCAGATATATTTTATCTTGCCCATTTTTATTATTATGGTCGTTCCGACACAGAGTGCAAGCATACCGAGCAATTGATTTGCCACGCCAAACATGGGCCATATTGTGGATATGCTTCCGGTAGCAATAAAATATCCCCATGCAAATACAACGACAAGACTCATAATTATATTTCCCGGAAGCCATGTCAGGTCACTCAGCGGTTTGTAAAAATATCCGCCCATCTCCTGGAGCAGATAGCGGGCAACCCTTGTCCCTGCATCAATTGTAGTCAATATAAACAGTGCCTCAAATAAAAGGGCAAATTGATACCAGTATGACATGAAACTTTTCATGCCGGGGAGTGCAGAAAAAATTGATGCCATACCGACAGCGAGAGAGACCGCCCCTCCGGGCCTCCCTTCTACATTTACACCTACCAATTGAGACAGCTCATTTATCCTCTCAACAGGGAACCCCATTGATGATAATGTATCCGCAGACAGTTTTGTATTAATTGCAAAATAGTCTCCGGGAATTAATATAGAGGCTGATATTAGTGCAATGATACCGACAAACCCCTCTACGAGCATTGCCCCGTAGCCGATTGGTTTTGCATGGCACTCCTTCTCAATCATCTTTGGAGTCGTGCCTGATGAGATGAGTGAGTGGAATCCTGAGAGGGCTCCGCAGGCGATTGTGATAAAGACAAATGGGAAGACCATCCCTGGTATTATTGGGCCGCCGCCGTGGACAAAGGAGGTTACAGGAGGCATCTTTAGTTCAGGTGCAATTATTATTACGCCTGCGGCAAGTATTATAACAGTCCCGATTTTCATAAATGTAGAAAGATAATCCCTCGGTGCGAGGAGCATCCAGATTGGAAGGACAGATGCTGTGAAACCGTAGGCGGCAAGAATATAAATTAAGGTATCCCTGTCAAGGTCAAACATAAAGGAGATGGCTGAATCAGGGACATATCTTCCAAGAATAACTGATGCAATAAGAAGGGCAATGCCGATAACTGAAACCTCGCCTATATTGCCTGGCCGAAACTTTTGCAGATAAAATCCCATAAATATAGCTATGGGAATTGTCATTGCTATAGTGAATGCCCCCCATGGATTGTGATAAAGGGAATTTACCACTGCAAGCCCAAGCCCTGCAAGTGCCACAATTATAATAAATATTATTGCAATGGATGCAAGTATTCCTGATAGATAACCAATCTCATCCTTTGCAATTCGTGCAAGAGAGTGTCCCTCCCTGCGGATGGAGGCAGTGAGTATTATAAAATCGTGGACACCGCCGGCAAGGACGGCACCAATTAAAATCCATAAGAAACCCGGCAGATAGCCGAACTGGGCGGCAAGGACAGGGCCTATTAACGGGCCTGCACCTGCAATTGCTGCAAAGTGATGTCCGAAGAGCACCCATTTATTAGTCGGATGGAAATTCTTTCCGTCATTTAATCTGACAGCAGGCGTAACCCTTCCATCATCAAGCACAGCAACTTTTGTAGCAAGGAAGCTGCCATAGATTCTATAGGCAAGTGCGAAGAAACAGGCTGAGGCTGTTATAAGCCAGAGGGCATTTACCTTTTCGCCCGGGTTGAAAATTCCTGTGATAAAACCGAAGGAAACAGCACAAAGAATTGCAAGAAAAGACCAAAAGATAATCATAAGAGCAAAAACCTGATTAACCGCAAAGACGCAGAGGCGCAAAGTAATATGTTTTAACAAATTTAATTTCTTTGCGTCTTTGTGCCTTTGCGGTGAAAAGTTTTTATAATTTCCATGGCACTATATTAAAATTGTCTCATTCCTCTTCTTACCTGTGGATATAATTGTTGCATCAGCCCCAACTAATTTTGATATTTCATCTATATACCTCTTTGCATTATCAGGGAGAAGTTTAAAATCAGTTATGCCGACACTGTTTTTCATCCACCCATCCATCTCTTTATACACAGGCTCACAGTTTTCTATAATGTCAATCTCCTCGGGCATCTCAGTGTAAGACCTTCCTTTATATTTATATTCAGTGCATATATATATCTTTTTAAATTTGTCCAGCACATCCAGCTTTGTTATTGCCATAGCCTTCATGCCGTTTATCCACCCTGCGTATCTTACAACAATTGCATCAAACCAGCCGCATCTCCTTGGCCTGCCGGTGGTTGCACCGTATTCGCCACCCTCCTCCCTTAATAGCCCGCCCTCTTTTCCTTTTAGTTCAGTCGGGAATGGCCCCTCCCCAACCCTCGTTGTATAAGCCTTTGCAACACCAATTACCTCGTCTATCTTCTGCGGAGGGATACCGAGCCCTGTACACGCCCCGCCGGCAGTTGTGCTTGACGATGTAACATAAGGATATGTGCCGTGGTCAACATCAAGCATAGTCCCCTGTGCCCCTTCACAGAGCACCCTTTCTCCTTTATGTATTGCATCCCTTATCATAAGTTTTGTATCAGTTACATATCTCTCTATCTTTTCAGCATAACCCATATATTCATTTAATATATCATCAACATTAAACACCTTAGACTTAAAGAGATTCTGAATAATGAAATTTTTATAGGATAGATTAAGCTCCAATTTTTCTTTAAAAATTTTTTTATCAAACAGGTCAAGGACATAGATGCCGAGCCTCCCTGCCTTATCTGTATAAGTAGGGCCTATGCCTCTCCCTGTAGTCCCAATCTTCTTTCCACCTTTTACATTTTCCATACTCATATCCAGAAACTTATGGTATGGCATTATGAGGTGCGACCTCTTGCTTATAAAGAGATTATCATTGACATTAATGCCATTCTTCTCAAGCTCGGTAATTTCTTTTATAAGTGCAGACGGGTCTACCGCTACACCGTTTCCGATTATGCATTTTTTATCAGGATGGAGAATCCCTGATGGTATCAGATGGAGAATAAACTGTGTATCATCTACAACCACCGTATGTCCTGCATTATGCCCCCCCTGATAGCGGGCTACAATGTCCGCATCCTTAGTCAGGATATCTACAATCTTCCCTTTCCCTTCATCACCCCACTGGGCACCCACAACAACCTTTACCGGCATAAAATCTCCCAATAATTTTTAGCCACGGACTTTCACTGACTGTTAAAAGTTTCAAGTTGCAAGTTGCAAGTTACAAGTAAAAACTTGAATCTTGAATCTTGCGTCTTGCAACTTAATTTTTAGTCTGTGTCCGTCTGTGGCTGATTTACAGATCCTCTATCCTTAGCTTCTTCTCCACCCCCGTAGAAATCTTCCTGATTACTGCCTCTCCCTCTTTTATATCCCCTGTCCCCATGATTATTGCCTTTTCAATATTCATATTCTCAGCATATTTAAGAGAATCTAAAAGTTCTCTCTTGATTATGTCCCTTGCAACCTTATAGCCCCTCTCTCTTAATCTATGCGAAATTTCTTGAGCTATTTTTTTATCATCTCTAAAGTCTATTACAATATAGTCAATCATAAAATCACTTTTACCATTTTTCTCTTTTTCAAGGACATCAATGACCCTGTTTATATCCACTGCAAAACCTGTAGCTGGTATTTTTGCGCCATACCTCTCAAGGAGATTATCATACCTGCCTCCCCCGCAGATTTCCGAGCCAAGCCCCTTAATAAATCCCTCAAATATAAGGCCTGTATAATAGCCAAAACCCCTGACCTCACCCAAATCTATCAACACAGAATCATCAACACCATATACAGTCAGCATCTGATAAACCTTCCTGAGATTATCTATTGCCCTCAAAGAGACTGGATTGTCGGCAATCTCTCTTGCCTTATCAATTACCTCTTTCCCGCCGAAAAGATTTAAGATTTTCCTTATTCCATCTTTTTTTTCATTTTTGATAGGACACCTGCTTAATACATCATCTAACCCCGACGCATCCTTTTTCTGTATCTTTAGTTTTATCTCTTCCTGAAGACCCTCATTTAGTCTGGCATCAGAGAGGATGCCCTTAATAAATTCCATATGCCCTATAGCAACTTTGAAGCCGTCAAGACCGAGTTCTTTCATACACTCTACAGCAATGGCAATGGTCTCGGCATCTGCCTCTGGAGAATCAAGCCCAATGAGCTCAATCCCTCCTTGATACAATTCCTGCCCTTCGCCTGAACCGGGGTCAGCACTCCTGAACACATTCCCGCAATAACATAGCCTAAGAGGTTTTGGCGAATCCTTAAGGAGTGTAGCGGCAGTCCTTGCAATCTGAGGTGTAATATCAGGGCGGAGTGCAAGGAGTTTTCCTGTCCCCCTTTCAGTAAATTTAAACACCCTGTCCGTTGACACACCGTTTCCACCTTCAGAAAATGTATCAAGGTATTCAAAGGCAGGTGTAACTATCTCCTGAAAGCCCCAGCGGAAGAAAACCTTTAATAGCCTCTCCTCCACCCATCTCTTTCTTGCAGACTGGTCATATATATAAGTCCTAAGCCCTCTTGGAATTTCCATAGACGATACAGTATATATAAAAATTCATACGGTAGCAAGAGAGAAACCCTGAGAAACCCTGCTTATAAAAAGCACATAAAAAACGCAGGTTAGAATGCAGAAAAAAATAAGCCTCTTCTTTTATTGACAACCATATTCACATATTTATAGAATTAGGCCATGAGGATTGTCATAAATCGGGATTTTCCGCAGCCGAGATTAATAAAAAAGGTTGTCCAAGTCTTAAAAAATGGCGGCGTGATAGCCTATCCCACAGATACTATCTACGGTATCGGATGTGATATCTTTAATAAGAAGGGGATAGAGAAAATATATCAGATAAAAAAAAGGGAGAAAAATAAGCCGATGAGCTTTATCTGTGCTGATTTAAGCGATATAAGCCAGTATGCCATTGTATCTAACTATGCATATAGGATAATGAAGAGGTGCCTGCCGGGGCCATATACATTTATCCTTGAGGCATCATCTAAAACCCCAAAAAAGATAATGAGCAAGAGAAAAACCGTAGGCATAAGGATACCTGACCATAAGATATGCCTTGCCATAGTGGCGGAATTAGGACATCCCCTTATTACAACCAGCGCAAATATTTCAACAGAAGAAGAACTGAATAATCCTGACGATATTGAAGATAAGCTCGGGTCTTTACTTGACCTGATAATTGATGAGGGCCCGCTTATATCAGAGCCATCCACTATAGTTGACCTTACAGGAGATTCACCAACAATATTGAGAGAGGGGAAAGGGGAAATAAAGAAGATTACAGGATAGGAAATTATAAAAACCATTAAGGAGAAAGGGAGAACAGGGAGAAACGGAGAAGGAAAAAATTATTTTAAAAATATTTTCCCCCTTTCCCTAATTTCCCCATTTCTCCTTAATCTTTTTATTTTGTTCTTTCCAGTAAATCCAACAGCTTTCCTATTATATTTTTCAATTCCTTCCTGTGAACCACCATATCAATCATTCCATGTTCAAGGAGAAACTCTGCCCTCTGAAATCCCTCAGGGAGTTTCTGTTTTATTGTCTGCTCAATGACCCTTGGCCCTGCAAACCCAAC
>JACRGN010000369.1 GCA_016234205.1 Nitrospinota bacterium
ACAGCCTTGTTCCCAAAAGGGGTTCAGGAGGCTCTGATTCTCAGGTAACAGAACGAGTTATAAGCCAGTTTCTTACAGAGATGGATGGGATAGAGGAACTTAAAGGTGTCGTAGTCTTAGCAGCGACTAATAGATTAGATATGATTGACCCTGCTATCTTACGCAGCGGCAGATTTGACCTTTTGCTTGAATTGCCTAAGCCAGACCAGACAACAAGAGAAGAGATATTCAAGATACATACTGAAAATAAACCGCTGGCTGATGACGTTGATTTGAAAGAGTTAGCTAAAGAAACTGAAGGTAAGGTGGGCTCTGATATTGAGTTTATCTGTCGGAAGGCTTCTATGTTGGCGATAAGAGAATATATAAGTCAAGAGTCAGGAGTCAGGAGTCAGGAGTCAGAGTTGAAAATTTCAAAGAGGCATTTTGAAGAAGTTCTGAAGGCAAGTAAAAACTTAGAGCGGAGTGGCTGATGGAAGGTATATATATCTACGGTATTGTTGATACCGCAGAAGAGAAAAGTCTCGGCATTGATGGAATCAATGCGTATGGCGAGGTCTATACAATTCCACATCAGGATATATCTGCAGTTGTGAGTGATTCAGAGCTGGTCAACTATACCACTTTAGTTAAGGATGTTGTGGCAAGGTATCTTCTAAGGCATCAGCAGGTAATCGAGAAGATTATGGATTCTTACACCATTATACCTATGAAGCTCGGCACTTATGCCTTTAATATTAGAGAGGTAGAGGAGATTTTATCAAAGGGATATACAATGTTTAAAGATATATTCAGGAAGATCAATAAGAAGATTGAGATTGATGTGGCAGCAACATGGAGTGACCTGAACTCGATAATTAAAGAGATTGGCGAAGATGAGGAGATTAAAGAACTTAAAGAAAAACTGATGTCCAGACCTGAAGGCGTATCTTTTGAAGACCAGATGAAGATAGGCAACCTCATTAAGAACAGCTTAGATAATAAAAGGGAAAGATGTGCCCTGGAGATAGAGACTGGATTAAAAGATCTCAGTATAGATTTTAGAAAGCATGACCTGATGGATGACAGGATGATCTTTAATGCCGCTTTTCTTATAGATAAGGACAAGAATATCAGGTTTGAAAAAAAGTTAGATAGACTGAATGAATCATATGATGGGGAATTAGATTTTAGATGTATCAGCCCGCTGCCTCCATATAGTTTCTATACCACTGAAGTTAAAAAAATACCCCTTGATGATATTGAACTGGCAAAGAGAAAATTGTGCCTCAACAACATGGCAACAAAAGATGAAATTATAAAGGCATACAGGAGTAAAGCCAAATTGTATCATCCGGATAAGAATGCAGACTCCCCAGATGCAGAGAAGCAATTTAATGAGATATTCAGAGCATATAAGATTCTCCTCGAATATTGTGATGGAAATGCTTGTTTGCCCGATGGAAAAGAGTTCAGTAAAAATGCCATTGTCGTAAAGGTAAGAGAGTAGCGCCATGATAAAGGAAGGCAGATATATTTACTGTATCATCGGCGCAAAGCAGGAGCGGCATTTCGGCCCCATCGGCATTGGGGGTAGAGGCGATGAGGTTTCAACTATCGGTTATGATGATTTAAGCATGGTTGTAAGTGGTCATCCAATGACTAAATTTGTTGTAGACCGCGAGAATATGATAACGCATGAGAAAGTAATCGAAGAGGTGATGAAGGAGTTTGATAGTGTGCTTCCGGTTAGATTCGGCACTATTGCCTCTAATGCCGATGAGTTAAGAAATCTATTAAATAGAAGATACAGAGAATTCAAGAACCTTCTAAGAGATATGGACCATAAGATAGAACTTGGCGTCAAGGGAATATGGAAAGATATGGATGTAATTTTTAAAGAAGTTGTAGACGGGAATAAAGCAATTAAGAGAACAAAAGAGGATATTCAGAACGACAAGAATAAGAAAAATATTCAGGCCAAAATGGAAGTAGGCAAGATGGTGGAGAAGGACCTGGAAAAGAAGAAAGAGAAAGAGGCGGAAAGAATCGTAGA
>JACRGN010000370.1 GCA_016234205.1 Nitrospinota bacterium
AAGCTTTTTTGTTTGAATCTGTTTCATGGCTATACTCCTTTCTTTGTTTTAGGTTTAAACCAACTCATTATTCTAAAACAGAAAGAGTATAGCCTCTTTTTTAGAGCTTAACTACTTTCTATAATATAGCAAGCTTTGTGGCAAAAATTAGGTTTTTGTTCATTGTATAATCTTAAAGTTATGTCTACCTTCAATATCTCTTCAAGGCTGACTATCCTCTTTTTAATATCCATAATTTTTAGTGGATGTGCAACAGGGAGATATAGTCATTTTCCATATACTTCCCTTCCATTGTCAAATCTTGCGATAGAAGATGAGATTAAGAACCTTAAAATTGCAGTGGTTTTGTTTGATATAGAGGATACAAAGATATCAGGCGGACATTATAAGGGCATGATGCAGAAAATACAGCACTGGGATATTAATATACTTGAGAGGCAGAAAGACTCTTTTCTCTTGGGGCTGTCTGAAACTGTAAGCCATTCAATAGCTGATGAGTTTTTAAGGCAGGGTTTAAATGTAATTGTAACCGATGGAAAGGATATAAACCGTCTTAAGGGTCTGGATATAATAGTTACAGGGAAGGTTTCTCAAATTGAACTGAATGCTTACGCAAATGATTACTGGGAGGCTGTGATTATTTTAAAGGATATTACATTATACCGTCCGAGGGATGAAGCTATGATGTGGATTGGTGATATTGAAAGGTATTGCAAACTGCCGGATAGCCCTGAAAAACTGGACGGGGCAATGTTCAAAGCTGTATCAAAATTCTTAAAGACATCTATTGAAGAAAAAAGTTATGAGGATTATTTTCAAAAAAGAAAGGATATTACACCTGCAGAAATTGCAGCAAGGCTTTCGGCTATTGATATAATAAAAAAAATTAACTCCGACTCTTTTATAACTTCAAAGTAGAAACCTTACCCTTTATTGACTTGACCTGATATATATCCATTGCACCCCTTTTACCCCTTACCTGAACCTGTTTTAGTTTCTCAACATCAAGCTTTAAGCCTTTAAGCTCATTGTAGGTGCTCTCTGTAATCAATATCTGTCCACCCTGAGCTAATCCCTCTAACCTGCTGGCAATATTCACCCCGTTTCCAACAACGGTGTATTCCATCCTCTTTTCCGAGCCTATGTTGCCAGCGATTACACTTCCTGTATTTACCCCTATGCCGACGGCGAGTTCAACAATCCCCCTTTTTCTGTTCTTCATGTTAAGAGCCTTAAGCCTCTCCTGCATCTCCAGTGCTGCTACAACCCCTCTTTTTGCATGGTCTTTATAATATATGGGCGTCCCGAATATCGCCATCAACCCGTCGCCGATAAATTTATCCAGAGTCCCGCCGTATTTAAATATAACATCAATCATCTCTGCAAAGTATTCATTGAGCAAATCTACAATATATTCGGGAGGTTTTGCCTCTGTAATCTCTGTAAACCCTCTTATGTCTGAGAATAGGATTGTAACATTCTGCCTCCTCCCGCCAAGCGATATGGTCTTTGCCTTATTCATTATCTCATCTACTATCTGCGGTGAGAGGAACCTCTGATATATCCCCCTCTTTCTCTCCTCTTCCCTTATATTTTCATAGAGCTTGGCATTCTCTATGGCGATAGCGGCATGACAGGCAAATGTGTGCAGTAGTTCCTCATCCCCTTTTGTAAAGGGCAGGTTCTCATGTTTATTTATAACCTGTATTACCCCAATCATCTTTTCCTTTGAATAAAGCGGAACGCATAGGATTGACCTCGTCTTGAATCCAGTTTTTCTGTCAACCCTCTGATTGAATCTCGGTTCATTTTTTACATCATTTACGATAATCGCCTTCCCTGTCTTTGCCACCCAGCCGGCAATCCCCTCCCCTACCTTGAGCTTTATCTTCTTTACCTTTTCACCCTTTTCGCCGAGGGCAATTCTAAAAATAAGCTCCTTTTCATCTTCATCAAGGAGGAGGACAGAGCTTACCTCAGCCTTCATGACCTCTGTCGCATTATGCATTACCACCTTTAACAATGGGTCTAAATCAAGGATAGAGTTTATATTCCTGCTGATCTCGGAAAGCGTATTAAGCTCATTTATCTTTTTGAGGGATGTATCAAAAAGTCGGGCATTTTCAATTACTATGGATATATTATTGGCAAGGATATTCAGTATTCTAAGGTCGTCATCAACAAAAGGTGAATATAATTCCTTATTTATAACCTCTAAGACACCTATCGCCACATTTTTTACGAGCAGAGGGGTGCATAATATATTATGGGTTTCATATTTTAGCTTTTGGCTGATGGATTTCTTGAACCTCTTATCTTTATAAACATCATTGGCAATAATAGATTTTTTATTCTTGAACACCCAGCCGGCAATCCCCTCACCTACCCTTAACTTATATTTTTTAATTTCCTCCGACTTCTCACCTTTTGTAACCTTAAACTCTAAAAGTCCCGTATCCTTATTTTGTAAGATTATTGAGCCTGCATCTGTATGCAGCGCCTCCATTACACGGTCCATCATGGCATCCAGAACCCTGTTAAAATTAAATGGGGCTATGGCTACCTGACTCACCTGCTGGAGAATCCTTAACTGGAACTCCTTTATCCTGGCAATGCTTTCTTGTGACTTTATTTTTTCCACGGCAATTCTCTCTCAATTCCCCCAAATAATAATACCGTATCAGAAAAATAGCAATAAGATTTTTTGAAAAAAGAGAAACCCTGCTTTCTATATTGGTTTGAAAGGATGTTTTCCAGTTAGAAAATACTTGCATTTAGAAAATTTGAGGTTTATATTCAATACCGAAAGGAGGGATAAAAATTATGAGAAAGATGACAGAACAGAATTTAAGGGCAGCATTTGCAGGGGAGAGCCAGGCACATATGAAGTATCTGATATTTTCCGACAAGGCAGAGAAAGAGGGGAAGCCAAATGTAGCAAGATTATTCAAGGCAATATCCTTTGCAGAACAGGTCCATGCCACAAACCATTTTAAGACACTGCATGACCTTGAAGATACCTCTGCAAATCTGCAGGCAGCAATAGATGGAGAAACCTTTGAGGTTGAAGAGATGTATCCTGCCTATGATGCAGTAGCTAAACTTCAGGGGGAAAAGGGGGCGATACAGAGCATATATGGTGCCCTAGAGACGGAGAAGGTTCATGCGAAGATGTATAAAAATGCAAAAGATGCCGTAAGCAGCGGCAAAGATTTAACCCTCGGCAATGTTCATATATGCGAGGTGTGCGGTTATACTGTAGAAGGTGAGGCGCCGGATACCTGCCCGGTATGCAAAGCAAAGAAGGATAGATTTAAAAAGTTTTAAAGGTTGAGGTTGAGGCTAAGGTCAAGGAAAGAACATTATAAATCTTAACCTCATCCTTAACCTTAACCTGAAAATTATTTAAAGGGAGGTTATTATGGGTAAATGGAAATGCGGTGGGTGCGGCTATATACATGACGGTGCAGAGGCACCAAATAAATGTCCGAAATGCGGTGCACCAAAAGAAAAGTTTGAAAAACTGCCTGATGATAAGGCACAGCTTGTAGAGAGGTCAAGATTAACAAATGGACTTCATCAAAAGCTCTATACACTATTAGATGAGGTATCGGCTGTATGTGATAAAGGAATAGAAGATAATTTAGACCCGACCTGTATGGACATATTTAAGAGGATGAAAGACTGCTCATGGACTACAAAGCAGATGATAAAGGCAGAGATACAGGGGCATATAGGCAAAGGGAAATGGGGATAATAAGGATGGTTGGAGGTTAAAGGTTGAGGCTAAGGTTAAGGAAATTCTAAACCTAAACCTCAGCCTTAACCTATCTTTTTTAGATTTATCCTACAACATTATATCTCCTCTCTCTAAACTTAACCCCTAATTCTTTCTCTGCAATTTCCTTGCACTTTTCCTCATCAATTTCAGCGACATCCACAATTGTGGCTACCACCTCAGGTATATATTTCTTTGCCTCTTTTATAAATTCTTTAACTGCCTCATAGGTGCCGTTCTTGAATACAGGGTGGCATATTTCATTATATTTTTCACTATTCTCTGCATTTAAACTTATGGAGATAGTATCTATAATCCCCTTTAACTCAGGGAGGATATTTCTCTTATTTATAAGATTTCCATGCCCATTGGTATTAAGCCTTATCTTGCATCGTGAGCCTGTCGAACCGGACATCTCTTTAATCTTTTTTGATACCTCTTTAATTAAACTTAGTCTTAATGTAGGCTCTCCGTATCCGCAGAATACAACCTCGTCATATACATTTGGGTCGCCTATTTTCTTAATAATCTCCTCTGCTGACGGCTCACCTTCAAGTTTCAGATTATACCCCTGAACCCATGGGTCTGAAATTCTGGTACAGAAGAAGCATTCATTTGTGCATCTGTTAGTAATGTTAAGATAAAGGGAATTTCTTATCTTATATGTAATCCTGCCCATTTTATCAGGTCTTCCGATTCTAAATAGATTATAAACATTTAATTCAATTATCCTTTCAATATCTTCAAGACTTAATCCCTTCGCCTCTGCGATTTTTTCTGCCACATATCTTACATAGGCAGGTTCATTTCTCTTGCCCCGCATCTGCTGAGGGGCGAGATATGGACAGTCAGTTTCTGTAAGTAGTCTATTTGTCGGAATAGATTTTACAACATTTCTTAATCTTTCTGCATTTGGATATGTAACAGGTCCTGCAAATGAGATATAAAATCCCATATCCATGCACCTCCTTGCCATATCCTCATCCCCCGAAAAGTAGTGCATAATGCCACCTACTTCAGAAACACCCTCATCTTTTAATATTTTAAGTGTATCCTCCCTTGCATCACGGCTGTGGACAATTACAGGTTTTTTAAATTCCTTTGCTATCCTTATCTGATTTATAAACTCCCTTTGCTGAATATCCCTTGGAGAGTAATCTTTATAATAATCAAGCCCTATCTCACCTACTGCAACCACCTTCGGGTCAGAGAGCAGCTCTCTTATCTCTTTATAAGTCTCAATAGTTACTTCCCTTACCTCATGGGGATGGATGCCAGCAGATGCATAGATGAAGTCGTATCTTCTTGCAAGTTCTAAAGCAGTCCTGCTTCCAGAGAGGTCATTGCCGACATCAATTATCAGGGATATGCCTGAATCAACAGCCCTTTTTATGACATCTTCTCTATCCCCATCAAATTGTGGCATCTCAAGATGGGCATGAGTATCAATCATAACACTCACTATTAAGCCACAAATTTTCACGAATTGATACGAATGAAAATGGAATTTTTTTTATAAGATTTGTGAAATTCGTGTTCATTCGTGGCTAAAACCTCTAATATCCTATCTTAATATCCCAGCCTAAATTGTATTTTGAAAAAAGGGAGGTAACAATAGTTAAGGAGTTTGTCATAAGGATTACACCGAGGAGGACAAGAAAAACACCGCTCATTATGGATATAAAGTTCATCCATCTGTTGAGTTTTTTAAAATAAGCAAGAAAGGAATTAACTGCAAAGGATGTAAGAAGTAAGGGGAGTCCCAGTCCTGCAGAATATGCTGCAAGCAGTTCAATGCCTGTAATCACGGATTCCTTTGTGCTGGCAATAAGCAGGATAGAGCCGAGTATTGGACCAATGCATGGAGTCCATCCTGCTGCAAATGCAACGCCTACAAGAAATGTCCCGAGATAGCCTGCAGGCTTATTCTGAATCTGCACACGCTTTTCGGACATAAGAAACTTTAGTTTCATGACACCCATAAAATATAACCCTAATATTATTATAATAACCCCGCCGACCTTTCTTATTAAATCCTGCTTTGTAAGAAAGAACCTGCCTACAGATGTGGCACCGGCTCCGAGCATTATGAATATAAAAGAGAACCCTGCGATAAAGATAATAGAGTTCTTAACAGTAAGCCATCTTATCTCTTTTTTGTTATCAGTAGATGTAAGCTCGTCATAGGTCAGCCCTGTGATGAAGGTAATATAAAATGGAATGACTGGAAGGACGCAGGGGGATACAAACGACAGAAGCCCTGCCAAAAAAGCCATAATAAAAGATACATCTGGTGCAAATCCCATGCTTTTATAATATCAAAAACCAAAGAAAATGGAAGATAAATTAATTACATAGAAGGTATATATTTCTATTGTTATAACAACCTTTCTTATAATTATATTCCATACTTGAAATAATTTCACTTTACACTTATAATTAACAGGCTGTTGAAAAAGTAACAATGAAGGAAAAATCAACAGCCTGTTAAGATTAAATAAATGATAAATCACAGCAGAATAAGGGTATGTTTGCTGTTCATTTTATTTCTATCTTTCTCTGTCCCTGCCATTGCAGAGGAGGATTACGAAGAAGCACTTACAATGGAACTGGAAGAGTTAATGGAAACGAAGGTTTCTATAAGCTCCCTCCGTCCAAAACCGCTCTATAAATCACCGGGAACGGTAAGCGTAATTACTTCCAAAGATATTTCAAATATGCCCGCAAGGCAACTCACTGATATACTAAAAACAGTACCTGGCTTTGATGTCAGGTATAATAACTTCGGAGAATATTTTGTCTCCTCCGGAGGTGTAGATAACCCCTCCAATATATTGATGATGATAAATGGACACCGTTATAACGACTTTTACACCGGCGGTGCGATTTACGACATCCCTGTGGACAATTTTGAAAAGGTAGAAATAATGGTCTTTGCATGCAATTATACATTGAATCTGAAATTCATTATATCTCCGTCTTTCACCTCGTATTCCTTGCCCTCAAGCCTCAAAAGTCCCTTGTTCCTCCCTTCGGACAGGGAACCGCATTTTATAAGGTCTTCATAGCCGATAACCTCCGCCCTTATGAACCCCTTTTCTATATCCGAGTGTATAGCACCTGCTGCATTGACTGCCTTTGTCTCTTTTCTTATTGTCCATGCCCTGACCTCGTCTTCTCCAACAGTAAAAAATGATATTAGTCCGAGCAAGGCATATGATGCCCTTATAAGACGATTTAGCCCCGACTCGTTAATCCCTAACTCTTTTAAAAATAGAACTGCCTCTTTTTCATCCAGTTGTGAGATTTCCATCTCTATCTTCCCGCATATCTGAAATACAGCAGTATCAGGCTGATTTGAATAATTTTTTACATCAGGGTCTTGAATCTCCTTTCCTATCAAATCCTCCCCCGTATTGAGTATCATCAGCATCGGTTTTGAGGATACAAGCTGAAATCCCCTTAAAATTTTTGTCTCCTCTTCTGAAAGCTGCAATGCCCTTATAGGTTTCTCTGACTCAAGACATGCCTTGCACTTTTCAAGAACCTTTTTTTCTTCTTCAAGCCCCTTCCCTTTTCCAATCTTCGTCTGTTTCTCCATCCTCTCCAACCTGCCCTCTATAACTGCAAAATCTGAGAGCATTAATTCAGAATCAATATTCTGAATATCTGCCTTAGGCGAAGGCGGTTTCCCGTTATCAAAGAGCCTTACCACATGGGCTATGGCATCTACAGTTTTAATGGATTGAATTATATCCTTCCCCCTCTCCGTTGCCTCACCTGTAAGCCCTGCAACATCAATGAATGTCAAATCCGCATAGACAACCTTCTTTGGATTAAACATCTTAGTTAGTATATCAATCCTCTCATCCGGCACCTTTACAACACTTATATTTGGTTTAGCATCAGCCGCCCCGCCGCCGACCTTTGCACTTGCACCTGTTAGGGCGTTAAATACAGTCGTCTTTCCTGAATATGGCAACCCGATTATTCCTATTTTCATCTTATCTTTACCTCCTCCATAAAAGTTGAATTTAAAATCTTTTATTGCTATTATTAATTTTACTCTGGGGGATCGTCTAACGGCAGGACGGCAGACTCTGAATCTGTCTATCTAGGTTCGAATCCTAGTCCCCCAGCCAAAAAAGCAAAACTTGATTTTAGCCACGAATTTACACAAATATTCACGAATTAAAAGAAAAGGTTTTTAAAAATTAATGTTAATTCGTGTTCATTTGTGGCAAAAATTTTTTTCGGTTTATTTCATCCCCACATGAACTGCCACAATTCCAAATGTGAGGTTAAAATATTTCACATCGTTTAAACCCTCCTCCTCCATAATTTTTTTAAATTCTTTCTGTCCGGGGAATTCCATAACGGAATCGGGCAGGTATTGATAAGCATATCTTCTGCCCGAAATAATTCCCCCTATAAATGGCAGGATTCTTTTAAAATAGAGGTGATAGATTTTCTTAAAGATTTTATTGGATGGATTTGTGAACTCAAGTATAACAACTTTCCCATTGTCTTTTATAACCCTCCTCATCTCCCTTATTCCTTTACTGATATCAGAAAAATTTCTGACACCAAAGGCTGATATAGCTCCATCAAAGTAATTATCATCAAATGGTAAGCCCATAGCATTTGTTTCCAGCAGGGTGATATAGTCTGAAAGCCCTTCCCTTTCAACCTTTTTCCTCCCTGCGTAAATCATCTCAGGGGTAAAATCCACTCCAATGACCCTTTTCTTTTCTCCACCCTGCCTCAGAATCTCTATTGCACAATCTCCTGTCCCTGTTGCTACATCCAAAAACAGATTGCCCTCCCCTTTTAAAAGCTCCTTTACTGCAAATCTCCTCCAGTATACATCCCTCCTCAGACTCAAGAGCTTGTTTAAGAGGTCATATCGGTGGGCTATACTGGAAAACATCTGTTTGACAAAAGTATCTTTATTTTCCTGAACTGGCATAAAATTATTCTAACATGGTCATTATTTTTATGGTAATTTAAAAGTATCAGTAACACTATTATCTATGGATAGTAACTTATTTTCTTGATACATAATGGCATGTATTATAACATTACTCTACATGGAGAATTGGCACGAGTTTGAAATTGAACCTGCAGAGAAAAAAAAGTTTCCCTTTTTACATCTTTTCTTATTGATAGCAACCCTCTTAAGCACAATGCTGGCAGGGGCAATTCAGGAAGGCGTAAACCCGATAGTCCAACCTCATTTAATATATAAAGGGCTCCCCTTTTCTCTAACCCTTATGCTCATACTGGGGACGCATGAAATCGGACATTATCTTACTTCAAAAAAAAACGGTGTAAGTGCTACACTGCCGTATTTTATTCCTGCACCTTCACTCCTCGGTACATTCGGGGCTTTTATAAAAATGAAATCCCCCATACCTGATAGAAAGTCGCTTTTAAGGATAGGCGTTTCTGGACCTATAGCAGGTTTTATCATTGCACTTCCGGCAACCATCATTGGGCTTTGGCTGTCTGAAGTAAGAGAGCCGTCACAAATGAAAGGTGGAATATCACTCGGCTCATCACTTCTCCTCTCTTTTTTGACAAAAACTATACTTGGAGTTACAGATGATTCTGCAGATATTCTCCTCCACCCGGTAGCATTTGCAGGCTGGATTGGGCTATTCGTAACTGCACTTAATCTCCTACCCATGGGACAGCTTGACGGCGGGCATATTGTATATTCATTATTCAAGAGGGGACACTATTACCTGTCACGAATTATCTTTATCTCCCTCTTTCCCCTTGGATTCTTCTGGGAGGGGTGGTTTTTCTGGGTTGCGGCTGTCTTTGTCCTTGGGTTGAGGCATCCACAGTTGATTGATGAGACAACACCACTTGATAAGGGAGATAAGATACTCGGTATAATTGCACTGATTATTTTTATTATTACATTCATACCTGTCCCATTCAAAATTTGATTTATGTTACTTGTCGGGCTTACTGGAGGCATTGCTACAGGAAAGAGTTTGGTATCCGAAATACTCAGGGGATTGGGGGCTTATTTAATTGATGCCGATAAGATTGCACGAGAGGTTGTAGAGCCTGAAAAACCGGCTTGGTTAGAAATAGTAGAGTTTTTTGGCAAGGATATTATCAAGAAGGATAAAACAATCAACAGGAAAAGGCTCGGTGAAATTATATTCAATGACCCTCTCAAAAAAAGGAAATTGGAGGAGATAGTCCATCCGAAGGTAATAGAAGAAGAGAACAGGATGGTTAAAGAATACTTGAAGATAAAGCCTGACGGTATTGTGATTATAGACGCTGCCCTTCTGATTGAGGCAGGGAGTCATAAGAGGGTGGATAAATTAATCATAGTTTATGCCGATAAAGAAACTCAGGTAAAAAGACTACTGGAGAGGGATGGATTGAGCCGAACCAATGCAGAGAAGAGGATAGCATCCCAGATGCCCTTAGATAAAAAAGTCAAGATGGCAGATTTTGTTATAGATAATAGCAAGGGTATTGAAGGGACACGGAGACAGACCATTGATATATTTAATAAGCTGAGAAACGGGATATGATAGACTTGCAATTATTCATAAATCTTGTAAAATATGGACATTTAAAAGCATAAGGGATTTTCTATGGAGATGATTGATATAATCGCAAAACTAAATTATTTAAAAGACGAAGAAAATAAGGTTACAGGCGAAGTGAAGGAACTTCTTGAGAGGTTTGGCAATACACTTGAGCGTAAGGAGAAAGAGAGACTGAGTTTTGAAGATGAGATATTAAAGCTTACCGGGAATAAAAATGAGACGAAGGAAAATTTAAGGGCTGTAACAAAAAACATTTTAGTTTATAAAATTAATCTTGCAAAGGTTAAAGAGAGATTGGATGAGCTTGATAGGAAAAACATCTCCATTAAAAAAGAGCATGAGGAACTCTTATCCCGGCCTATGGCAAACATAGTCCCTCTTTCTCAATCTGAATCGGCAGTAATTGGGTCTGATATCAGCAATGTTGAAATGAGAGGGTTGGCAAAAACTAAAGAAGTATTTATAACAGCAGTTGATAATATATTTGGCAAATATGAATCAGAGATAGAAGAGATAGAGGGTGAGAAAAAAAGGCTGAAAGGGATTGAAGATAACATCATTAAAAAAGATGAAGAAGCTAAGAGACAGCAGGAAATATTAACTAACAGCCTAAAGGCATATTCGGATGAGATAGTTAAATATAAAAATGAATTAAGAGCTTCCATTATTGAAGAGATGAGGATAATTGAAGAGTTTAACAGGGTTATAAAAAATATTGACAGGGCAGTTATAGTATCGGATGAGGTCAAGGATATTTTGAATAAAGTGTCTGCGGCAGTTTGATTTATGAATAACCCATTCTACCAGATACCTGAAATCTCAAACGCACTCTTTGGCAGTAATATCAAATTGCTTCCTTCTGTAAATGAATTATTTGAACTGGAGTTGGCTAATTTAGAATATCATAATTTGAATAAAGATGAATTAATTGATAGAAGTGCTTTTTTTCAGTCTGTAAATGGAAATTTTACTAAACATTTTAACCTCTACTCAACAAAATCATCAGCACTCTCAGAAAATCGTTCAGCACAAACAAAGAATTACTTTGAAAATGGTCAATTTTCAACTGGTTATGCTACTCATGGTCTCTTCCCTTATCGCGGTAAGTTTCATCCTCAATTAATTAAGGGATTGCTAAACATAATCGGCATTAAAAAAGGCGAGGTCATTCTTGACCCAATGTGTGGAAGTGGAACAGCCAACATTGAAGCAGCTTTAATGGGAATTAATTCGTATGCAGTTGACAGTAGCCCATTTTGTCAGTTTATGACAAAGGTTAAATTTGAAGCTTTGACAATTAATATTGACTTATTGAAAGGACTTTTACAGCAAACCGAAAAGCTATTCGATTTTTTTGATGTTAAAGATGTATCAGTGCAATTAAAAAAAATTAAAGACCCTCAAAAATTGAATGTTTACCATTTGGCACTGCTTGCATTTTTGGATGCTTTGGGCTATTCAATGAGAGTAACCAAATCCAGCCATAAACAATTATTTGGAAAAGTTCTGCATCGTTATATGACAACCGTATTTGATTTTCTAAGCAACTCATATTATGAAAAAGACAAAGTTGGACTTGTAAAAATTTTGCCTGAGTCAAATGCCTTAAAACTGGAATTATACAATGAGTCAGTTGATGGTGTTATTACTTCTCCGCCATATTCCTTTGCTATTGATTATGCCAAAAATGATGAAGCTCAATTGAAATATTTTGGCTATAATACAGAGGCAATTAAATCAAATATGGTTGGATTAGTTGGAAAAAACAAAACAGAACGATTGAATAATTATTTTAGAGATATGGAAATTGTTTGCTCTGAAATTTCAAGAGTTTTAAAAAAGGGGAAATATTTTATAATGATTATTGGTTCAAATACAAATCAAACTGGTGGGATTAGGTTGGAAAATCGGATTATAGAATCCTGTAAAAAATATAAGTTGAGTTTGGTTAAAAGTATTCTAAAACCAATTAAAGGAATGCGTAATACAATGAAAGATGAATATATTTTATTTTTTGAGAAAACCCTTTAAGAAAATACCTTATGAAATCTGTTGATGAAAAATATCAGACAATTATTGAAAAAAATACCTTTTACTTCTTCAATCCAGTTTTTGAAGAAAAGTATGAAGGTTATTTAAACTCAATAAAAGAAACACTACTTGTGCTGAAAAATGAAATTGAAAATGAAGGTTTAAAAAAGGCACAGTTTGAACGTCTTATAGGTGAAAAAGAAAATGGCTTGAGGGCATTACTTGCCTTGACAGGTTTTTCCAACGAATATCTCAAACGATTAACAACAGTTATTCGGGTGGTCAATAATCAAGAACTCTCAAACCTCGTTTTTAAAGACAAGTGGTGTGAAGATGAACCGGCGGAACAAATAAAAGAATGGTCGGATGAAAAAATTCAGAAAATACTTACTGCAAATGAGTATTTCAGAAAAGGAATCGTCAACATCTTCTTTGAAGGGTCAACCATTCCGTTTCTATCCAATACCATTCCTCTTTTTGAGCTAAAAAAACTCAGCATTTCAAAACTTAAATTTGATATTCCCGCAATGATTGATACCTTAATCCGGTATAAAGAGAAGGGATCATATTCCGGCATGAAGGAAAAAAACCCGGAAACTCTTATAGAAAGTCTGTTGGATAATTTGCATATTCCATTTGAAAAAGGCGATTTGAAGGAGCTTATTGAAAATGCCCCTGCAACCAAACGGACAATGGATTTTATTATTCCAAATAAGAAAAACCCAAGAATCATTGTAGAGAGTTCATTTTTGGTAACAACCTCTTCCGGACAAGGCGATAAATCCAAAACCGAAATCTCTATTGATTCGCTTATTAAAGAACATTATCCAAAAGCCAAATTTATGGGATTTATTGATGGAATCGGCTGGTATGTCCGCAAAGGCGATTTAAAGAGAATGGTTGCTGCATACGAAGATGTTTTTACTTTTCATAAAGAAGAATTGGAAAGATTTAAAAACTTACTAAAGGATACTATCAATAATGAGTAATATAAAGTTTGACATACAAGGAATAGGGAAGTTAATAAAAGATTACTCTCTATCCGTTCCTCCTTATCAACGAGAATACAAATGGGAAGAAATTCATATAAGGGAGTTAATAACCGACATTCATAATTCAATTAGCACCTCAGATAAAGAATATTTCCTTGGAACTGTTGTGCTTTCAGAAAAACAAAATACCAAAGAATTGGAAATTGTTGATGGCCAGCAGCGAATTACGACAATAGTTATTTTTTTATCAGCGGTTAGAGATTTTTTTTATGATAAGCATGAACAGAAAAAAGGCAATTCTTTTCAAGAAAAGTTTATCAGTAATTACAATACAAGAAGTGATGAAAATGTTTCTAAGCTAAAATTAGGCCTAACAGATAGAGCTTTTTTCCAAGAATACATAATTGACAAAGACGAAACTTCCAAAGGTTCAAAAGAATCACATAAAAGAATTATTAAGGCAAAAGAAATTGCTAAAGAGCAGGTCAACAAATTGGCTAAATTAAGTGATGATGGGTTTAATGTTATACACGACTGGGTTGAATTTATGGAGGAAAAATTAAAGGTAGTATCAATTACAGTTCCGAATGACTCTAATGCCTACACAATTTTTGAAACACTTAATGATAGAGGTCTTGAACTGGCGCAAATTGATTTGCTGAAAAATCATTTATACAGCAGAGCCGGGGAGAAATTAGATAACGTCCAGAATTACTGGACAAGTATGACTTCAAAGGTTGAGAGCACTACACAAAATGAAAGCATAATTTTAACATATATTAGACATCATTGGTCTTCACAATACGGATTAACTCGTGAGCAAAATAAAGAACTCTATACTGCAATTAAATCTAAGCATAAAACATCATCAACTACTCTTAGCTATGTAAAAACATTAGATGAAGATACATCCTTGTATTTAGCTATTTTAAATCATAATGACCCTTATTGGAATGGATTTAATAGTGTTGTTAAACAATACATAGAAACCCTAAATTTTTTCCCGATAGACCAATATAGACCACTTCTGCTGGCTATCCTTAAAAAGTTTTCAAACAAAAATGAAATTGAAAAGACTTTTAAGTTGGTAGTTTCTTGGATGGCACGGAACTTAATCACTGGCAAGTTAGGTGGTGGTACTTTAGAAAAAACATATTCCGAAAAAGCAAAGGACATAACAGAGGGTGCCATTAAAAATGCTTCACAATTAAGAAAGGCACTAAAAGATATTATACCTCAAGACGCAGAGTTTAAAGAAAATTTTATAAATGCAACCGTCAGCAAGGGGAATTTGGCAAGATATTATTTACGTGCTATTGAAAATACAAACAGAAAAAATACTAACCCTGAATTACTTGTCAATAGCAATCCTGAAGAGGTGAACCTTGAGCACATTCTCTCAAAGACATATAACGCTGTTAATTGGCCAAATTTTACAGAAGATCAACATTCTTCATTCTATAAGAGAATTGGCAATTTGACGCTAACAACAACTCAATTAAATAGTGAAGAATTGAAAGATAAACCATTTGGAGATAAAAAGAAGTATTATGATAATTCTGAACTGTGGATTACCAAAATGATTACAGATAAATATAATGACTGGACAACAGATACTATAAAAGAAAGGCAAAAGGAGTTAGCAGAAATTGCTGTTGAAACTTGGAGTTTAAAATTTTAATTATGAAAAAATATCTAAATAAAGTAACGCAAGGCGATTGTCTTGATTTATTAAAAGAAATTCCAGACAATTCCATTGATGCAACTTTTGCTGACCCTCCATTTAACTTAAAAAAGAAGTATAACGGTTACAAGGATAGCCTTGAGTTTAAAGATTACTTAGACTGGTGTGAGAAATGGATTACTGAAATGGTGAGGGTTACAAAACCCACTGGTTCTATTTTTGTGCATAATATTCCCAAATGGCTGACATATTATGCCTCTTTTCTCAATAAATTAGCAGACTTCAAGCATTGGATTTCGTGGGATGCCCCTACCGCACCTATGGGTAAAACACTCCAACCATCTCATTATGGAATTTTATATTATGCAAAGGATTCAATGAAAAACAAGTTTAATGAAATTCGTTATCCGCATAAGCGATGTAGAAAATGCGGCTACTTGCTAAAAGATTATGGAGGGAAAAAAGCAGGACTACACCCTTTTGGTCCACTTGTTTCGGATGTTTGGTCAGACATCCACAGAATAAAGCACAATAAATATAGAGATGAGCACCCTTGTCAACTGCCAATTCATTTATTAGAGAGAATTATTTTAATGTCAACTGATGAGGGAGATATTGTGCTCGATCCTTTCGTTGGAACTGGAACGACAGTTATAGCTGCAAAGCGTTTAGGTAGGAGGTATATCGGGTTTGATATAGATAAAAAATATGTTGAGCTTTCTCAAATGAAATTAGCAAAGGAAAAAACAAACTCAAAAATTGGAAATATTTGGGTGAGTTGGTTTTTAGGTGGATTAGCAACAATTAGAGATAAGGACTGGGAAGAACTTTCGCAAAATTACTTTATCCCAGAACATCGTAATCATATTGACCATACAGTAATTAAATTTGTAAATTTTAAAAGGGTTGTGGATAGGGTGTCTACATAGGATAAAGATATCCATTTTATTAGATCAAAGAGGTGGCTTATGGAAAAGACAACAATAGAAAATGAATCTATAATTTTTACAACTGGTGCGTTTCTTAAGCCTGTAAAGACACATTTCAATGGTAAAGAACTTTGGATGTGGGTTGTTACAGAATTTATTGACGATAGTTTTAAAGATGGCGAAGTTTATAATCCGAATGAATTTGCAGAAACTCAAAATGAATTGTTTATAGATACTACTAAAGATATGGGCATATGATAAAAACATGATAGCCGGCATAGGAGTTGATATTGTAAAAATTGATAGGATAAAGACTGCAGTTGACAAATGGGGGGAGAGGTTTATGGATAGGGTATTTACAGAGGATGAAAAAAAATATTCCCTCAGCAAATATAATCCATATCCACACCTCGCAGCCCGATTTGCCTATAAAGAGGCATTGGTTAAGGCACTCGGAACCGGGTTCAGGATGGGCATAAAATGGAGGGATATAGAGCTAATAAGAAATGAGAATGGCAAACCTGAGGCGAAGCTTAATGGGACTGTAAAAGAATTAGCCGACAGGAAGAATATTAAGAATGTTATGGTCAGTGTCTCACATGATACAGATTATGCAATTGCGTATGTGACAATAATAAATGGATAGCAATGTGGTAAATCCCATATTCGCTATAAAAGGAGGGGGAAAAGATTATGGATACTATCAAAGAGGAGGCAAAAAAAATTATCGACAAGCTTCCGGAACAGGCAACTTGGGACGATATTATGTATGAGTTTTATGTCAAGAAAAAATTAGAGGTCGCCTTTAAGGCTGCTGAAGAGGGACAAGTTGTCTCTCATGAAGAGGTTAAAAAGAGGTTTCTCTCCTAATGAAGATAGAATGGACTGAACCGTCTTTGATCGATTTAGAAAACATTCGAGATTATATAGGACATGATTCAGAATATTACGCCAATAGATTCATTGGAAAAATCATTGAGGCAGCAGAGAGTCTGGAAAAGTTTCCAGAAAGGGGACGACATGTCCCGGAAGCTGAAGCTGAAAATATCCGAGAACTTCTATTTTACAATTATCGCATTATGTATCGGGTTGAGAAAGACCGTATATTGATTTTGACTGTGATTCATGGTTCAAGGGATTTGAGTCAAAAGAAATTCAAACCATGGGATGTCGTCTAACACAATACAAACGCAAGCAATACATTAAAACGTCATTTAGGCTCGAACGATATACAATGCTGTATCTAAATTAAGCATGCGAACCATTTGTGACTGGCAAGAGAAATGATGAAACAATAGAAGTTTAAATATATGAAAATCGTTACTGCAAAAGAGATGCAGGATATAGATAGGATTGCGATTGATGACTATGGGATTCCAGGAATTGTCCTCATGGAAAATGCCGCAAAAGGGGTAGTTGCATCCCTGTTTGAAAAGTTTCCTGATATTAAAGATAAAAAAGTAGGAATATTTGCAGGGAAGGGGAATAACGGCGGTGATGGTCTTGCTGTGGCAAGGCTCCTTACCGATAAAGGTATTGCAACAGAAGTCTATCTCCTATCAAAGAAGGTTCTGCTTAAGGGTGATGCAAAGACCAATCTGGATTCAGCCGAAGAGATTGGCATAAAAATCTTTGAGATAGTTTCATTGGATGAACTTGAAACCGTTAAAGATAGTATCCTCAAGAATGATATTTTTATTGATGCCATATTCGGAACTGGTTTAAATTCAGGGGTTAAGGGATATTACACGGATGTAATAAATTTTATAAATTCCTTAAATAAATTTGTCCTTTCCATTGATATCCCCTCAGGCTTAAGCTCTGACACAGGAGAAATTATAGGTGAGCATATAAGGGCAAACCTTACAGTTGCCCTATGTCTTCCAAAGATTGGTGAGATACTTTATCCTTCGGCTGAATACATAGGGGAATTAGATGTAGTAGATATAGGCATACCTGAATTAATTATTAATAACAGAGATATTAAAATAAATCTTATTGAAGAGAGAGATGCCGCAGGAATACTCCCCAAAAGAAGGCCAGATACACATAAGGGGACTTATGGTCATTTGGCAGTCATTGCCGGCTCAAGGGGAAAGGGAGGGGCGGCGGCACTATCAAGTATATCTGCACTTAGAGCAGGTGCAGGGCTGGTTACACTTGCATTGCCTGAATGCCTGAATGTATCTTTTGAGGCAGGCATCCCTGAGGTTATGACACTCCCTCTTCCTGATACAAAAGATGGAACTATTGATAAATCTGCATTGAATATATTAATAAATTTTTTAGAGGGGAAATCGGCAGTCCTGATAGGGCCTGGTATTACAACCAATCCATCAACATCTTCACTAATAAAAAATCTTATAAAAAAAGTCAGTTGTCCGATGCTTATTGACGCAGATGGCCTCAATATAATAGCTGACAAGATAGAGTTACTTAAAGATAAACCATCACCTGTCATAGTGACACCTCACCCTGGCGAGATGGCAAGGATGCTAAATACCACATCAAAGGAGATACAGGCTAATAGAATTGAATCGAGCATAAAACTATCTGTTGAATACGGGCTCTATGTAATATTAAAAGGTGCAAGGACTATTATTGCCACCCCAGAAGGAGAAGTGTATATAAACCCAACTGGAAATCCCGGAATGGCTACAGCAGGGACAGGCGATGTCCTTTCAGGAATTATTGCCGGATTCATATCACAGAGATTATCAGCAAGAGATTCATCAATACTTGGGGTATATCTGCATGGAATGGCTGGAGATATTGCTGCAGAGGAATTAAGCCAGACTGCACTTATAGCGAGTGACCTGCTAAATACATTTCCACAGGCTGTTAAAAGAGTGGAAAGATTTTAATGAGAGACTGCCATAAGAAGGGGTAAAGAACATGTCAATAAATGATTAACATCTTCACCCCTCTTATAAAATAACTTAAAACTATACCTCTGTCTCGCTTCCCTTATAAGCAGCCCTTACTCTATCCTTTTTTTCTTCTATAAAATCCTTTACCTTGCCTATGCCTTCTCTGGTCTTATCCAGCACAGTATCGTAATTGTCTAATACCGTACCCCTCACCTTCTCGGCGGTATCTTTTATTTTCTCCCTTGTCTCTTTACCGGCTGCTGGTGCAAAAAGAATCCCGAGTGCAGCACCTACGGCACCACCTAAAAGGAATGCCAAGGTTACCTCTAACATTGTTGAGCCTTTATTCTCTGACATTCAAATCACCCCCTTTTTTTTAAATTAAAAAATTAACCACAGAGTTCACAGAGAACACTGAAGGATACAGAATAAAAGAATATTTTTTTCAGTGATTTCAGTGCCCTGTTTATATTCGTGAATCTGTGTCCAGGTTTTAATCTTTTTTCTTCTCTGTGTTCATCTGTGATTTGTCAGGTTTTTCTTCTTTTTAAAGATTTTAGTGTATATAAAATTCCTCCCACAAGTCCTGCTGCTACGACAAACGGCTTTTTTACATTTTTGGCAATTGCCTCTGTAATATATGGAAGTTTGCTCCCGACAGCCTTAAATTTTTCTACAGCATCCCCAATCCCATCAATCTGCCCCCTGACCTTGTCAATTACAGGGACTGTCTCTTTTAAAACAACCTTTGCATCTTCAGAAAGCTCCTGAATGCTTCTCGCAGTTTGGCGGAGTTGAATTATAGCAGGTATTAAATACACCACGAGCATTAAAAATCCAACCGCAATCAGAAAGACTGAAAGCTCTGTAAGTGTAACAGTAAAAGTCATTTGATTTTTCCTCCACTATAAATATATCCTCAATTACCCGCTTAGTCAACCCGAAAGTTCTTTCTGAAAGTTCTTTCATCCAAAAAATGCAATTGGACGCAGATAAACGCAGAAACTACAGGATTATAAAAAGAAAATTATCTTTCTTCTCTGAATAAAAATATTCAAGACTTATCTGCGTAAATCTTTATAAATCTGCGAAAATCTGCGTTCTGATTTTTTATTGTATTATTTGGGTTCATGAGTAATAGCCCCAGATTGTCATGACAATAAAACCGAGGGCAGCGAGAATACCTATCATTGTTGCAATAGGGCGTCTTGAAGGGTGTCTTTCCGGATGTTTATCAAAAAAAGGAAATATTAAGAGAAAGAATATTACTATCCCCTGCCCTGCAACACCTATTATCTTTGGAGCCTCCCTCCCCATAAATTCAAATACCTCTGCAGCCTTTAAAAACTGATACCCTGCAAGGAAATACCATTCAGGCTTTATATGCTCAGGTGTTACAAACGGGTCAGCCTTCTCACCCAGATGCGGTGGAAAAAGAGTAACGAGTGTAATCATAACTCCCATTATAATGAGAACGATTATTATCTGTTCAAAGACATGGTGGGGAAAGAACCAGTGCGCCTCCCCTTTCTCTATCTTCTTTAACTTCTCCTCTATTGGAAGATGCTTTATCTCAACCTCTTTTTTAAACATAAATAAGGAAGGTTAAGGTTGAGGTTTAGGTTTAGGAAAAACTTAGCCTTGACCTTAACCTCAACCTGCTTATAGTGGACCTGAAATCCCCTGTCTCCTTATCATAATAATGTGCAAAACTATAAACATAATAACTGCCGCGGGTAACACCATTATATGAACTGCAAAGAATCTTGTCAGTGTAATCTGGGATACATCAGCACCGCCCCTAAGAAAAATTTTTATATAATCACCTATAACCGGCATGGCGGATGGTATCTCCGTCCCTACGACCGTTGCCCAATAAGATAACTGTGTCCACGGTAAGAGATAACCTGTAAAGGAAAAGGAGAGTGTGCATGTCAGAAGTACTATGCCTGTTACCCAGTTTAATTCCCTTGGATTTTTATATATACCGTGAAAATATATCTTCCCCATATGTATGAAGACAGTGATTATCATAATATTTGCACCCCAGTGGTGAATGCCCCTGATGAGCCATCCAAAGGGGACATTGTTTGTAATATGAACTACACTGTCATAAGCCTGGGCTGTTGTCGGAATATAATATACGAGCAAAAGTATGCCTGTTACAACTTGAAGGGTAAACATAAAAAATGTTATCCCGCCAAAGCATGAAAATATGCCAAGGTATGAGGGTGCTAACTTATAAAATACTTCTAAATCAAGGATTTCTTTAATCCCAAGGCGATTCTCAACAAAGTTATAGATGGATATGAGAAACCTGTTACGAATCAGTATCGGCCCTAATCTAAGCTCATTCATATATAAGAATTATAAAAATTTGCCACAGAGGCGCGGAGACACGGAGGAAAACAATAAGGAGAAATGGGGAAAGTAAATGAAAGAAGAATTAAAAAAAATATATTTAATCTTTTCTCCATCTCTCCATCTTCTCCCTTTCCCCTTAATCTTTTTTGCTTTTGTCTCTATCTGTGCCTCTGTGTCTCAGTGGTTAAAATCAGGTTTTTGTTCTCTTTTACGCCTCTCTTATCAGTATCCTGTCCTCCTCTACAGCCGCTTTGTATGTTGGAAGAGGTTTTGGTGCAGGGCCGCCAAGGACATTTCCATATAAATCAAACCGGGCTGCATGGCATGGACATAACAATTCCTTTGCATCCTCATGCCATTTAACTATACATCCAAGATGTGTGCAGACAGCCGATAAGGCATAGACCTCATTCTCTTTAAGCCTTACTACAATTGTAGGCCTGTTTTTATATCTCACAAGTTTTGCAGAGCCGACAGGGACATCATCTGTTGATATGAAGAATGTCTCTCCTCCTTCAGTCCCCTTTGTGGAATCTGTAGGCAGCAGATACTTTGCTATAGGATAGAGAACACCGCCGATGGCAACCGCAAAGGAGATAAAGATTGATAAGTTTAAGAAAGACCTCCTATCTTTACCTGATACTTCCTCTTTTATTATTTCATCTGACATGTCTTCCTCACCTTGAAAAAACCTTCTCATCCCTGTTCATCTCTATCTTCATCTCAGTCTCCTGAAGGAGGAGCGGTTTATACAGATAGTCAACCCATGCTGAAACTGTTACATCCATAATTTCAGGGATATTGAATATAAACTCCTCAATCCTGACCTCTTTTGGTCCTATACGGTTATCCTTGATAATAGAAGCCCCTCTCCCAAGCATTATCTCACTATCCTTAACTAACTCCCTTCCGTCTTTCCCGATAATAATCTTTTCAAATAGTCTCTTCTCACTATAGACTTTATTTTTAGGAGTTCTCACCTCACAGTTGAGTATCAGCTTTCTTGTAGGCATACCTGTAGGAACCATATGCCCCGACCCTGCATTCTCAATACTGACAGACACAGAAAATTTATCCTTTACCCTCTTTGTCTCCTTTATCTTCACCTGCAATACCTTTTTCAATTGCACTATAGAGTGTCCCCCCTGGAGATTATGGTCATTTATATCTCTCATCTCCTTTGAGGTTGAAGCCTTTGCCACTTTCCCTTCAATCCTTGGCATATGGCAGTCCTGACACTGTTTCCCCTCCTCTGCATAAGAACTCCCCTTCCATTCAGAATATGTCCCCATTATACTCAATCCATTATCACTTACATACTCATGACACGAGGCACACAGTTCAGAACTCAGATGCAATTTTGAATATTCCACCTTATGCTCCTTTACCTCTCCACCCTTTAACGGTCCCCTCTTTATCAAACTAATCTCCCTTATAAAAGGGTCTTTCCTGTCATTCAGGTTTACACCCTTCAGTGTATGGCAGAAGTCACAGCTTACACCTTCGTTTGAAAGCTTAGTTGTCAACTCATAGTCTTTTGTTACCAGAACAGTAGGGGAATGGCATTTAAGGCATAGAATTTTTGCCTCTCCTCCACTGATTGCATAAGCTTCAATATAGGATGTATAAAATATAGGGTCTTTTACAGCAAGGGCATGGACAGAGTCGCTCCACTTGTTATACATATCTGAATGACACTCGGCACATAACTCGCTGGAATTATATTCATTGTTTTTGAGCTGGACTTTCTTATCCCTACTGAAGGCTGATATATTTGCTGAGTAAAGAAGGGCAGAGATTAGAACTAAAAGAGATATACCTTTATACATAGTTCGGCATGCTCACTACGAACCCAATTTTGAATTTTATTCTCCGCTGACTTATGGTAAATTTTAATTAATGCTACTATGGTAAAAGGGATATGTCAAACTTAATCCCTTTTTAATAGGATGCTGATTTCATAGAAGACGGCACTGCTGTCATTCTGAGGGCAAAGCCAGAAGAATCTAAAAACTGAGATTCCTCACTTCGTTCGGAATGACATTTCAGCGTTAATCTGCGTTCATTATAAGAGGTGTTTTTATGAAAAATCTTGAGATAGCACAAATTTTTGAAAGAATAGCGGATATTCTGGAGTTTAAGGGTGAGAACAGATTTAAAATAAATGCCTACAGGAAGGCATCCAGAATAATCGGGAGTATTAGTGAAGATATTGAGCATCTCCATGAGGAGAATAGGCTGATGGAGATTCCCGGTGTCGGGAGTGGTATTGCCGAGAAGATTTCAGAGTTTCTTGATACCGGGAAGATGACAAAATATGAAGAGGCAATGAAAGGTATTGAAGAGGGGCTTATAAAACTCATGGATGTCCCGGGGATTGG
>JACRGN010000374.1 GCA_016234205.1 Nitrospinota bacterium
AAGCTCCAATGAAACCCACAGAAAGGGTGCTAAAATATATCGTAAGGGGTAAGAGGCAAAGGATAAGAGATAGGTAAAAATAGATACATAGATAGCCAGATAACCTGACAGGAGGATAAGAACAGCTATCCCTATTGCCATAGGTATGCCGCCATATTTTGTCATGGCAATTACTATCCAGTAAATAACACCAAGAAAAAATATAAAGCCTGTAATAAACCCTAATTTTAAAGAAGCAAGTGGTGAGGTTTTTCTTGTTGCAATAAAGAGGGGGGCAAGAGATACCCATGCCAGCATCTCAAGATTAAATCCGGGGAATATCAATATAATGAGAATCCCTGAGAGGAGGGAGAAAAGCAAATTCTTATTATTTAGCCACGAATTAACACGAATAAATCCACCTCTCATTTTTCTTTTAGCCAATTTTTAATTATAGATGCGACATGCTGCGGGTCTGCCTCCGCCATCTCTTTAATCCTCTCTCTATAATTAATACCGTTCTTTTTGATAGCTGACTTCTTTACACCCTGTTCAGAGGGTTTATCAGATACCACCTTACTTTTCCCTTTTCGTTCCTTTGCTGATATACCTGCGAGGAGTTTATAAATTATTAACATCAGAAGTATTGCCAGGATAAGAATTATTATTAGGAATAAAAGGGCAACATAAAAATTATTGTCATTCATCATTTCATTTTTTCAAATTTTCTTTTTGGGCGTCTCCAAAGTCTCCACTTATTTTTGAATAGTATATCCTATTATTATATTAAGGTGGAAGCAGGATTTTTTTAAACGCTTAGGCATAATTTTAATTTGACATCAATTTTGCTTAAGTTTATAATCCACACCTTGAAAGCAATTTAATATTTTTGAAAGTGTAAGAGTATATCAATACTACGGATTGCTTTAAAACTGAAACCATTTTAAGGAGGACTATATTTATGTTAAAGACGAAAAGATTTTTAGTTGGTTTAACTGCTGTAATGGTCTTTACCCTGTCCTTTGGACAGGCATTTGCCACAGGCGAGAAGGCAGGCATAACTGCCGATGAAGCCTTAAAGATGCTGTTGGATGGAAATGTGAGGTTTGTTCAAGGCAAGCAGGAATCAAAGAAGTTAGGTGACGACAGGCGGAAGGAACTCGCAAAGGGGCAGAGCCCTATTGCTATTATATTGAGCTGCTCCGATTCCAGGGTTCCTCCTGAGCATATATTCAATCAGGGGCTTGGAGATATCTTTGTTGTAAGGGTTGCTGGAAATGTGGCTGACCCAATTGAACTTGGGAGTATAGAATATGGCGCCGAGCACCTGAATGTTCCCCTTGTAGTAGTTTTGGGACACAAATTCTGCGGGGCTGTAAAGGCGACTGTCGCAGGCGGCAAACCTGAAGGAAATATTGAGGCTATAGTTAAGAAAATCAATCCTGCCGTTGATATAGCGAGGAAAAAGGCTAAAGATAAAGATGCCCTGCTGGATGCTGCCATTGATGAAAATGCAAAACTTACAGCCAAAACGCTTACAGAAAAGAGTGCCATATTGAAGCACCTTGTAGAGGAAGGAAAAGTTAAGATTGTTGTTGGTGTTTATGATTTGGCAAGCGGAAAAGTAGAACTGCTTAATATGGGAGAAGAAGGCAAAGTCAGCGGAGAACATACAGGACATACAGAACATAAACATTAAAACACTAAGGTGTAAGCCACAAAGAGATATTTCACTCTTTGTGGCTTATACCGTTTTAAGAATCAATGGGCAAGCCGCAGGAAGGGCATTTTCCAATCAGGAGGCAAATCTTCATTACTTACCCCTGATTTAATTCCACCCTTTGGAGCTCCAAGCATAGGATTATAAAGGTAACCGGATGGACATCTCCATAGCCCCCAATGATTGATTGAGTATCTAAAAAATCTCTTGAGTAGTAATATATCTGACTTTATGCTACTGCTGTGAGTTCTGGCAGTGCAAATTCTATCTTTTTACCCATTAGCTCGGATGCATCTAAGACTTCTATTCCAATTAGTTTTCCATCTTTGTCAAAATCAGCATGGACTCCGGGTTTTATTGTTACAGTCTCTGCTGATTTTTTTTCTGGCTCTGCAAAATATATATATAGAAGGTCTCTTTCAGGGTCGTATTCAATCTTCATTTTATTGTCCTCCTTTCTTAAAGCTTTTACCATATCTTGCTTTAGCAGTTAACAAAACCATCTTTTTTTCTTTAATCTTATAATAAACGGCAACCTCTTTCTCATTATAAAATTTATCTTCCCAATAGTTATTATAAGAAAAAACGAATGTCTTTCCAATAGTTCCTTCCTTTGCGTCATCAGCGTCCCATCCTTTATTAATGGTAATTTCAATTTCTTCCATGCTGATACCCCTCTGGAACATTCTGGCCCTTAAATGGTGATGTATATCAGAGTCCTTAACTTTCATCAACCTTCACCTTCCCGCCACAGCATTGCTAATAAGAATTTGACGGTATTCTTTAAGTTTTTAGATTTGAGATTAGTTTTTTTGTATTGTTTTATCAATCTGCAATGTTTTATCTGTTATGCATATATCTTCTGTTACCCACTTAATGGTCACTTATATTTATTTAAATGAACCCAATTTATTTGCTTACAAATACCTTCTAAATCTGGAAACATAGACCTGAAGTTAACACCTAAATGATTTACCTGCTCTATTATTTCTGTTTTTTTAGCTCCTGAAATTTCAATGCAAAATATGCTATCTTTATACAACGAATTTTTATCTAATGAAATAAACTTTTAATATATTGTTCTATAGTAGTAAAAGTGTGTTTTTTCATAAATTCATCCTCAAGTTACTGATGTATAATAAATTTATACAATCTAATCAATACTCTGTGCCTTTTGAAGTCTGCCGCTGTAGTCTATATAAATGGTCTTCCATTCTGTGAATATATCAAGTGCTGTTGTGCCGCCCTCTCTGTGACCATTCCCAGTTTGATTTACACCTCCAAAGGGGAGATGAACCTCCGCACCAATCGTAGATGAGTTTATATATGTGATACCTGCGTATATATCCCTCATTGCAACAAATGCCTTATTCACATCCTGTGTATATATAGACGATGACAGTCCATATTTTATTCCATTAACAACATCTATTGCATCCTCAAGACTATTAACTGTTATTATAGAAACAGTGGGGCCAAATATCTCCTCCTGTGCAATCTTCATATTCCTGTCAACATCTACGAATATGGTCGGTTTGTAAAAATAGCCCTTCTCACATCCTTTATCCTTGCACAACTCACCACCTATCAGTAATCTTGCACCTTCATCCTTCCCTATCTTTGTATAGTCATGAACCTTATTTAACTGTGATTCATTTATAATAGGACCTACATCAGTATTTGGTAAAAGACCATCACCGCATTTAAGTGTCTTTGCCCTTTCAGAAAATTTTGATATAAAATCCTTTGCTACAGCATTATGCACTACAACTCTGCTTGTGGCAGTGCATCTCTGTCCTGTTGTCCCGAAACCTCCCCATGTTGCACCTTCTATAGCCAAATCTATATTCGCATCGTCCATAACGATAATGGCATTTTTTCCGCCCATCTCAAGGGAACATCTTTTCATCTTATGGGCACAATCTGTTGCCACGAATCTACCCACATCACTTGAGCCTGTGAAAGAGACAAGTTTTATATCCTTATGTAAAATTAGAGGCTCCCCTACCTCTGTCCCTGTCCCAGTAACCATATTCAAAACACCCTTTGGCAGTCCAGCCTCATCAAAGAGTTTTACAAAATTTACTGCAGAAAGCGGTGTATCGGAGGCAGGTTTAAAGATAACAGTATTTCCAGTAACCAATGCAGGTGCAATCTTCCATGAGGGTATTGCCAGTGGGAAATTCCAGGGGGTTATAGCAGCAACAATTCCGACAGGTATTCGGACAGACATACAGAATTTATTCGGTAATTCAGATGGGGTTGTATCTCCGAATAATCTTCTCCCTTCTCCTGCTACATAGTATGTCATGTCAACTGCCTCCTGAACATCACCCCTCGTCTCCTTCAGCACCTTCCCCATCTCCCTTGTCATATCACGGGCAAAATCCTCTTTCTTTTTTATGAGCATCTCTGCAACTCGATATAAAATCTCTGCCCTCTTCGGTGCAGGGTATTTTCTCCACATATCAGCAGAACTTTTTGCAGCCTCCACAGCCCTATTTATATCCTCTGCATTTGACCTCTGAAAAATCCCAACAATCTCATCCTTATTTGCAGGATTTCTATTCTCAAAGGTCTTTCCTGAAACAGAGTCCACCCATTTACCATTTATGAAATTTTTGTATATGTTCGGCATAATGACCTCCTCTCAATAAAATAATTTAATATAAACTACAGAGCCCTGTACTAATTTTATAATTTCCTATACATAAATAAAGCTACAATTCCCTTTTAAATGTAATTGTCGCAATGACAATAGTAATGAGGGCGAAGAAAAAGAGAAAAACCAAATCCCACTGGACAGCAACAAGGCTTGCATTCTTAAATAGTATTGCCCTTAACGCATGAACTGAGTAAAGCTCAGGGTTGAAGGCAGAAAATGACCTGAGCCAGCCGGGAAAACTCTCCACAGGATATATTGCACCGCTTGGGAAAAAGAATATGACATTAAGAAAACCCCCAAGGACACCCACTATCCTCGGATGGCTTGCCCTCCCAAGTATAACAAACATCATACCAAGGAGGCCAAGTGTGGACAGAATTATAACTACAATAATCAATACAATATTATAAAATGTGAGTGTCTGCCATAGATAAATGCCTGTAATCAAAGAACTGAAAAATAAAACAAAGATGGCTATTATAGTTGTTATAAAAACACCGCTTATTACAAGCCCCATAACAATATCCAGTTTTGTTAAGGGTGTTAAAAAGTGGCTTTCATCAATCCCAAGGAATTTGTCCATTACAATATTGAAGACACCTGTCGTCATGGCACCAAGAAATATAGCCATAATCACAACACCTGGAATCAGTGTCTGGTCATAATCAATCTTTTTATATAGCTCTATCTCACGGAGCTTTGTCTTTGTCCTCTCCTCACGGACAGATATAAATTCGTTTTTAATGTCAGATAGTGCCGATAAGATTGATAACCTTATGGAGTTTGCAGAGATAGACTCGGCATTGTCCATAAAAAATCCGAGTGTCCCCCCTTTCCCATGAATCACATCCCTGCTGAAATCCGATGGGATAATGAGAACAGCCTTAAATATTCCATCCCTCAAGCCCTGCATTGCAGACCCCTGGTCTGACAGGTGATATATCCTTACTGTTTTTGGTCCTGCCTCAACAGCATGGAGAAGCTCAACGATCCTCTTTGCATAGGGTCCGCTGTCCATATCAACAACTGCAAGAGACAGATTCTTTAACTCACCCTGAAAAGAACTGCCAAGGATAATGAGATAGAGTATGGGCATGACAACACTTGCAACAATGACTATTGGATTTCTTATAAACCTTCTCAAATCCCTCTCAAATATTGCAAGAAAGCGTATCATCGGCTCATCTCCCCCATTTCCGTGGTATCCCTGCACCTATGAAAAAGCTTACCTTCTTCACCTCTTCCTCCCTGATAGGCCTTCCGGTGAAATGGATGAAGACATCCTCAAGGGTCTGCTGTTTTAGAATAACTGAGGAAACCTTTGCTCCAATTTTTTTTAAGAGGTCAATAAGCATAGGGATAGACTGTGCCCCGTTATCAACAGACACCCTCATTGTCCCATCACTTGTGACTGCTGTATGCACAAAGGAAATTTTCTTTGTCTCCTCAACTGCCTTATTTGAATCTACCCCGCTGAATGAAAGTTCAACCACATCTTTCTGAGGCAGCTGCTTTTTTAAGGCATCAATTGTATCCATTGCTACAATCTTCCCATAGTCTATTATTGCCAGCCTGCTGCACAAAATCTCTGCCTCATCCATATAATGGGTCGTCATAAGTATTGTAAGGCTGTCTTCATTGCGAAACTTCTGTAAAAGCTCCCAGACCACATGCCTGCTCTGAGGGTCAAGCCCTATGGTCGGCTCATCAAGAATCAGTATAGAGGGCTTATGTATAAGTCCTCGGGCTATCTCAAGCCTCCTCCTCATCCCGCCTGAGTATGCCGCCACAAGCTCGCCTGCCCTCTCCTTCAATTCAACCATCTCAAGGAGCTGTTCTATCCTCTCCCTTCTCTCTTTTTTGGGAATATTGTAAAACCTCGCATAAATATCCATATTTTCATAGCCTGTCAGGTCAAGGTCGGTTGTCATTGCCTGTGGAATTACACCGATTACCTTGCGGACTTCTGAAGGCATTTCTTCCACATCCACACCCATAACCTTTGCCTGCCCCTCTGTCGGTTTAATGAGTGTCGTCAATATCCTTATAAGGGTAGTCTTCCCTGCACCATTAGGGCCAAGAAGCCCAAAAAACTCCCCCTCCTCAATGTTAAATGAAACCCCGTCAAGGGCAGTGGTAGTGCCGAATTTCTTTACAAGTTCTGAAATCTCTATTGCTACTGACATATCCTTTTAATATATCTTCACCATTGCTGTTACGCCGGGTTTTAATAATCCATTAGTTTCCTTTACGCCTATCTTAACCCTGAATGTTTTTATGTCAGCCCTCCCTCTTGTAACATCCCTCTGTGTGGCGAATTCCCCTTCCCTTCCGATTTCTATCACATCTCCCTTGAACTCTTTATCTGGTATTGATGGTGCTGTTACCATTGCCTTGCTTCCGAGTTTTATCCTCCCTATCATAGTCTCCTCAATATCAACCCTCACCCAGATATCCTTGAAGTCATGTAATGTATAAATAGAAGCACCTGTATTTACAATCTCACCCTCTTCAAATGCCTTATACACAACAACACCGTTTACAGGTGAGATTATCTCAACATCCTTTAACTGGATTTCAAGCAAATTAAGTGATGCCTCTGCCTCCTGCACCTTTGCTACTTCAGAGGATACACGGGCATCAAATACTTTGATATTTGCAATAGAGTTTTTTAGCTTAGACTCTGCTGCACTTCTCCGTGCCTTTGCAGAATCCAACTGGGCATTTATTGCATCATAGTTTGTCTTTACTGTATCCATCTCCCTTTCAGATACAAGTCCATCCTTAAAGAGTGATGCACTCCTCTCCATATTTTTTTTTGCTTCCTCCGTCAGGATATTTATTCTCACAACCTCAGCCTCTGCTGACTGAACCTCTGCCTTAACCGTATCAATCTCAATTTTTGCATTTTCAAGATTTGCCTTGCTTACATTAAGATTAGCCTTTGCACCTGATAGGGACTCCATCCCCTTTTCAAACATTGCCTTTAGTTCCTTATCATCCAGCCTTATGGCAGGTGCCCCTGCCTTTATGTTTTCACCCTCTTTACAGCAGAGCCAGATTACCCTGCCTGAAATCTTTGGCCCAAGCTCTACCTCCTTTACCTCAATAATACCTGTGGTGTCAATGTAATCAACGAGCATCTCCTTATGGATAAATTTTGTATAGATTATCAAAAGGGCGGCAATAACAATAGGAGTAATAATTAAGGTCTTTTTCATCTTAAACCCTTCACTGAAAAGATTTTTATTCTAATGAAATAATGCCACTAATCCTTTTAAATTGCAATGCAGTTTTACCATTTAGCTTTCACGACAAAAATCTTGACAGAAAAAAGAGTAAACCCCGTTAGAATCTTCCTCTGTCAGGGTTACTCTCCTGATAGAAGGAAAGGGCTTCCTAATACATGGGCCTCTAACGGGGCTTACGGGCTGGGCTTTCTAATGGGGTAAATGAGGGGAAAAATGGACACTGTCCCATTTATTTATTTGTATTCCCCCTTAATAAAGGGGGTTCGGGGGTTGTTGCAAGAATAAAGACCTGACCCCATGCCTCTTGATTAATGGAAACTGCCTCTGTTTTGTGATATATTGAGTTACAATAAAATATGTTATATATTGAAGCCATTTCAAAACTTGGGAAACATATCAGAATAACTAAAAGACATTGGGACTATATAGTTAGTAAACATGAGTCAATAATCGGAATTGAAAAACAGATTAAAGAGGCATTAAAAAATCCTTCTTATGTCAGACTCAGCAAAGAAGATAATGAGGTATATCTTTATTATTCCACCTATGGCAGATATTTTGTGTGTGTTGTATGCCGTCATCTTAATGGAGATGGTTTTATCATTACAGCATATTTAACAGACAGTATTAAAAAGGGGGTAATAGTATATGAAGCCGATTAAAATAGCATATGACGAGAGAGGTAATACATTGCATGTTCGCTTCAGCAGCAAGAAAGAGGTTTTCTGCAAAGAAAGCGATATAGGTAAAGAGATTGTCTACTCAATTGCAGAAGATGGCAGCGTGATAGGGTTTGAGATATTGAACTATCTTGCAAAAGGTGAAAAAAACCCTCAGGAATTTTACCTGTAAAGACTCAAATACTAAAGGCATCGTAACCTGCAAGGTTCAAGCAGGGAGCGGGTATCCAGTAAAATCAATGGATTCCCACTTAATGACTGCGGGAATGACGGTGCGTGTATCACTGCAATTAAGCACTAGAAGTCTCCTCTCGGTCAATAATCCTGCCTGACACCCTCGGCCTGGCTGGGGGGCAACCAGTCGGGCCCTTAATTGACTTCACCGCAGCCCACTCCTAAGATGCCTCATTGAGAGGCGTCAAGAGGATCGCGCGCGACACGTCGATGGACATCGGGTGGATTCGCGAACGTGTCGAGACGGGACGTTTCTGGGTCTCCTTTACCCATACCGAAAAGCTTCGACGCCGACGAATCTCGTTGGAGACGATCCAAGAAGCGGTACAGACTGGTGAGATCATTGAATCGTATCCGAACGATCCACGAGGACCTTCGTGCCTGATCGTCGGTCGTGCCGAAACCGGCCGACCGGTCCATGTCGTCTGTGGCAAGGCGGATGAGGACTGCCTCATCATCACAGCCTACGAGCCTGATCCCGCTGAATGGGAGCCCGATTGGCGGACAAGAAAAAAGGAAACGTCACCATGATGAG
>JACRGN010000375.1 GCA_016234205.1 Nitrospinota bacterium
ATATAATGACAGATGAAATAATAAATAAGCTCAATACTGAACTTCCGTCAGGGTTAAAGGCAATATCTGCAGAGTTTATTCCGTCTGGAACAAGGTCTATCTCTGATATAACTAACAGGGTTACATTTTTAATTAGTCTGCACTCTGCACTCTACAGTCAACAGTCTGCTGAGGAGAGGTTTAAAGATTTCTTTTTGCAGGACAGGGTAATAATTGATAGGATTAGAAAGGATGGGGTAAAAAAGATAGATATCAAGCCGTTGATAGAATCAATTAAGATAATTGGGCATGAAAGAGAGTTGTTAAAGATTGAGATGGTATTCAATGTCCTTAATGGCACGCTTCTCCAGCCGATTGAGGTATTACAAAATTTACTTTCACCTAATGTAGGTGCTGCTGTTTTGTCTGTTGAAAAGGCAGGTATAGAACTGAGAAAGGCAGGATATGTCATCTGAAATAATAGTAAATACGAATATGCGGGAGACGAGGGTAGCCCTCCTGGAGAACGGCGACATCTCCGAGCTTTATATTGAAAGGAAGAAGGATGAGGGGATTGTAGGAAATGTCTATAAAGGCAGAGTGGTAAAGGTTCTGCCTGGTATGCAGGTGGCATTCATAGACATAGGGCTTGGGAAATCAGGTTTTCTTTATGTATCCGATATAAATGTACCGGATACGATGGAAGAATACGAAAAATTAGCAGGTGAAGATATATCCATTAATGACGAGGTGACAGATACGGCTGATGAGGAGATGCCGCGGGAGCCTGTCCAGAAATTACCTATTGAAGAATTACTCCAGGAAGGGCAGGAGATTCTTGTGCAGGTCTCAAAAGACCCGATAGGAAGCAAAGGGGCAAGGATTACATCATATATCTCACTTCCCGGAAGATATTTGGTGTTTATGCCCTCAGTTGACCATGTAGGAATTTCAAGAAGGATAGAGGATGACTCTGAAAGGAGGAGGCTGAAAAAACTCCTATTGGAACTAAAGCCTCCGGGTGATGGTTTTATTGTAAGGACTGCAAGTGAGGGAAAAGACAGGGAGGAATTCATAGCCGATATAGAGTTTCTGACCAAGCTCTGGAACGATATAAAGCAAAAGAGTGAGAGGGTATCTGCACCTGTTCTCATACATCAGGACTTAAATCTCATATTCAGGTCAATAAGGGATATTTTTACAAAGAATGTTGACAAGCTGGTGATTGATTCTCAGGAAGAATATGAGAAATGTATCCAATTTGTAAATTCTTATATGCCTGCATTGAAATCCAAGATTGAACTCTACACAGGCAAAGACCCAATATTTGATACCTATGGAATAGAGATTGAGATAGATAGGGCATTGGGCAGAAAGATTTGGCTTAAATCCGGAGGATATATAGTAATTGACCAGACTGAGGCACTGGTTGCAATAGATGTAAATACAGGCAAATTCGTCGGGAAGAGAAATCCTGAGGAGACCATACTTGAAACCAATCTGGAGGCAGTTAAAGAGATTGTCTACCAGCTGAGGCTGAGAAATATCGGGGGATTAATCATTTTAGATTTTATTGACATGGAGAAGAATGAGAGCAAGGAGAAGGTGTTTCACGCACTTGAACAGGCACTGAAACCTGACAGGTCAAGGACAAAAATAATGAAGATATCAGAATTCGGCCTTGTAGAGATGACGAGAAAGAGGGTCAGGGATTCTCTGGGCAGAACACTCTGCCAGCCGTGCACATACTGTGAGGGGAGGGGGAGCATAAAGTCACCAACCACTGTGTGTTATGAAATATTCAGGGAGATACAGAGGATTATAAACGCATCTCCAAAAAAGAGAAAGGTCCTTCTGAATGCCCATCCAATAGTCGCTGACATGCTGTTTGATGAAGAAAACCAGTATATAGACAAACTGGAAAAAGACTTAAAGGTGAAGATAGTTGTAAAATCCGATTATGACCTGCATCAGGAACAGTATGAGATATCAGCCCTGTGAAAAGAAGTGTCAGTGAATAGTGTCGTGTCAGTAAAGGAATACTGACAAATTCCCCCTTAATAAATGGGGATTGAGGGGGGTTGTTTCTCACACTCACACTGACACTTACACTTTTAGGTTTTTGTTTATATGCAACTTTATTTAATGCAGCATGGACAGGCTCTGGATGAGGAGCAGGACCCTCAGAGACACCTGAGCCCTGAAGGAAAGGCACAGATAGGAAGGACCGCATTAGCACTGAAAAAAATGGGTCTATCTTTTGACCTCATGATTTCAAGCTCTAAAGCAAGGGCAAGGGAGTCAGCTGAGATTATAGCGGATACCCTATCTTACCCTCTGAAAGAAATTGAGATTACAGATTCACTTACTCCCAATTCCTCACCTGAAGATTTTATCGATTTTCTGGCAGGTTTTAAGGATAGAGAGAGAGTTTTTGTTGCCGGTCATTTGCCATCCCTGCACAACATAGCCCTGTGGCTTTTATGCGAATCCTGTAATATAAATATAAAGTTTGAAATGGGTGGTGTTCTGAGAATAGATGCAGAGAGGCTCCCAACTCATCAAGGGATTCTTCGCTACTACCTTTTGCCAGAGCAACTTAACTTTATCTGTAATAGGGAAACATAAAGCCACAGAGCCCTGTGGTTAATCAGGAAAGGAGGTTTATATGTCAGAGAAGATGAGTCATGAGGAGTTTGTAAAGAAGGCGATTGTATCGCTGAGAAAAGAGGGCTATAAGGGGATTCATACTATATACTCAGGCTTTAATGAGGCATTCAAAAAATACTTTGAAGGAGAGAATCCCATAGAGGCTACTAAAAAGTTATCTGAAGAAGGGAAGATAGTTATAAGGCCTGTAAAAGGCGGTGTGATGCTATATCTCCCCGAAGACGCCCCGATTCAGGCAACCCGCGGGGACGATGCACTAAAGAAGATGGGATTGCAGGAAAGGTAAATTTAGCACAGATGAACCCCGTAAGAGACCGAAGGTCTTACGGGGTGAACACAGAAATGTCATTCCGAACGAGTGAACCTTTAGCCCTGAACAAACAGAATTGATTACATTCAGCACAGATTTAGATGCCTTTATCTAAAAAAATAAGGAGGAGTGTGTGAAACATATTTTTGCAGTTATTATTGTCATTTTTTTGTTTTGCCCTGTCTCTGTTTTTGCAGAGACAAATGAGATTGGTGCCAAAGATATGGCAAAGAAATGGTTTGAGAAGGGACTTAAATACGATATAGATAAAGATTATGATAAGGCAATTGAGGCATTCACAAAGGCTATTGCCTTAAAACCAGATTATGCTTATGCCTACACCAATCGTGGGCTTGCCTATCATAACAACGGTCAACATGGCAGGGCAATTGAGGATTATGACAAGGCAATTGACTTAGACCCCAATGATGCTGAAGCCTATAACAATCGTGGGGTTGCTTATGCTGTTAAAGGAAATATGGATAGGGCAATTTCTGATTACAAAAAGGCTTGCGATATGGGGAATGAACTTGGTTGCAGGAATTTGCAAGAGGTATCGCAAAACCGATAACCATTGGACAATGCCTGACAAATCATTATGCAAAAATGACACTTCCGATACCTGTTGATAAGAGTCATCTGATGAAAGACCCTGCCAATCCGAGACAGGCATATGAAAGGCAGAGCAGGCTCTTAAAAGATGCCTTTGTTGATGACGGAGTAAAAATTTGATGAATATTAATGACAGATTTTTTAATTTAAAAGAGATATTTGACAGACTCAACCATGAGTATTTTGGAGGAGCTATTTCAATCAAAATAACATGGGGCAGAAATGTCCATAATGGCAGACGATATATAAGATTTGGCTCTTACACTGAGAAATATAATATTATAAGAATCCACCCGAGCCTTGACCGACAAGATATCCCCTCATATTTTATAGAGAGTATAGTCTATCATGAGATGCTGCATAAGGTTGTTGGAGTCAGGATAGTGAACGGGAGGAGGAGGATTCATACGCCTGAATTTAAAAATATGGAGAGGAGATTTAAGTATTATAAAGAGGCAAGGGAGTGGGAGAAGAGCAATATAAGAAGACTGCTAAAGCATTATGGATGACATACTGTCAGAACTTAACCCCTCACAAAAAGAGGCAGTGACTCATGGAAATGACCCCCTTCTTATTATTGCAGGTGCCGGGACAGGAAAGACAACTGTAATTACCCGTCGCATTGCATATCTGATTTCTTCTAAGATTGCAAAACCTGAAGAGATTCTGGCACTTACATTTACAGATAAGGCGGCATCTGAGATGGAGGAGAGGATAGACCTCTTAATACCTTACGGATATGCCAATATATGGATTAGTACATTCCACTCCTTTGGTGACAGAATCCTGAGAGAGAATGCGATTGACCTTGGGCTGTCACCAGATTTCAGACTCCTTACAAAGCCTGAGCAGATAATCTTTTTTAGAGAGCATCTCTTTGAATTCCCCCTTAAATACTACAGACCGCTCGGTGACCCTACAAAGCATATAGAGGCGATTATCACACTGATTAGCAGGGCAAAGGATGAAGATGTATCTCCTGATGAGTATCTTAGATATGCCAAGCAAATTCAAGAAGGAAATGATGCTGAGAGGCAGATGGAATTGGCATCAGCCTATAAGAAATATGAAGAGTTGAAAATAAAATATGGCTTTCTTGATTTTGGCGACCAGGTTAATCTTGCACTCAGGCTTCTAAGGGAAAGACCTGATATTCGTGAGGACTATCAGAGTCGGTTCAAATATATATTAGTGGACGAGTTTCAGGATACAAATTATGCCCAATTTCAATTGGTGAAACTGCTTGCAGAGGGGCATAGAAATATTACAGTTGTGGGTGATGACGACCAGAGCATATATAAATTCCGAGGTGCCGCAATAAGTAATATCCTTGGGTTTAAAGATACATACCCTGATGCAAGACAAATCGTCCTGACCAATAATTACCGCTCCACACAGTCAATATTAGATTCCGCCTACAGGCTTATTTGCCACAATAACCCTGACAGGCTTGAAGTTAAGAATAATGTGGATAAAAGATTGAACTCACAACTCACACGACCCACTATCGTGGGTGCCCCAAACTCACAACCCTCTGTAAAGTATCTTCAATTTGATACAGTCTCTGATGAAGCAGACGGAATAGCAAAGATGATAGAAGAGAGGATTCAGGGTTTCAAGGGTTCAAGGGTTCAAGGAGTTGATTTTTCTTTTGCTCGACCCCTCGACCCCTTGACTCCTCGAACCCTGTCTTATAGGGATTTTGCTATACTTGTCAGGTCTAATAATGATGCAGACCCGTTTTTAAGGGCATTGAGTGTGAAAGGCATCCCTCATCGGTTTTCAGGCAACAGGGGGTTATATAAGCAAGATGAGATAAGGCTTTTAATATCCTTTTTGCGTGTGATAACCGATTTTAATGACTCAGCAAACCTCTACAATTTATCTGCTTCTATAATTTATCAGATGAATCCTGTTGACCTTACACTGTGTCTTAATCTCGCCCACAGGAGAAACCGCTCTCTGTATGAGGTTTTTAATAATGTTATTGAAAAGAATGAAATCCCTCGTCTGTCATTGCGAGGTGAAGCCGAAGCAATCTCTAAAAACGAGATTCCTCGCTTCACTCGGAATGACAGTTTAATGGGAGAAGTTTCCGATGAAGCTATGGCAACTATTTTAAAGATTATAGATGGCATAAATAAGTATGTAAAAATGTCAACCGAGCTTTCAGCGGGTGAAGTCCTTTATAATTTTCTCATGGAGAGCGGTTTTATAAAAAACCTCACAGCAAATCTGTTTGTTGAGAATGAGGAGAAGATAGAGAACATATCACGGTTTTTTAATGTCATCCGCAATTCAGAGGATGTGCTGAAGCAGAGACGTGTGTGGGAATTTGTGAGACATCTGGATTCACTGATAGAGGCTGGAGATGACCCTGCAACAGCCGAGGCAGATTTGGATGCAGACGCCGTGAATGTAATGACAGTCCATAAGGCAAAGGGGCTGGAGTTTCCTGTGGTATTCATAGTAGGGCTTGTGGATGGGAGATTCCCAATTCCGAATAGAAGAGAGCCTATACCACTTCCAGAGCCTCTTATAAAGGAGATTCTGCCGTCAGGCGATTTTCATCTTCAGGAAGAAAGAAGGCTTTTTTATGTAGGTATAACAAGGGCGAAACAGGAGTTGTATCTTACAAATGCAAGGGATTATGGGGGAAAAAGGGCAAGAAAGGCAAGCAGATTTGTCCTTGAGGCACTGGATATACCTAAGGTTGATGCGAAGGCAGTAAAGCTCTCTCCACTGGAAAGAATAAAAAATCAGGGGTCAGGGGTCAGGGGTCAGGGGTCAAGAAAACCTTGCCCCTTGCCCCTTGCCTCTTGCCCCTCTCTTGTTTTGAGCCATTATCAGATTGATGATTACCTCACCTGTCCCCTAAAATATAAATATGTCCATATATTAAGGGTTCCTATACTCCAGCACCATAGCATAATTTACGGGAAGGCAATACACGAGGCTATTAAAGAATATAACAGGAAAAAATTGGCAGGAAAAAATATAACTGTTGAAGAACTCTTATCAGTATTTGAAAGCACATGGTCAAGTGAAGGGTTTCTTACGAGGGAGCATGAGGATCAGAGATTTGAATCAGGTAAAAATGCCATCAAGCTGTTTTATGAAAGGCAGGAGGCGTCTGATAATATCCCCACCTATGTTGAGAAAGATTTTTCTTTCCCCATTAATAATCCCCCCTTTAATAAAGGGGGACAAGGGGGGATTAGGGTGAGGGGGAGATGGGACAGGGTAGATGTAAAAGATGGGGCGACTGTGATAATTGATTTCAAATCTTCAGATGTGAGGGAGCAGAAAGAGGCTGACAGGAGGGTCAAGGAGAGCCTCCAGCTTTCAATATATGCACTGGCATACAGAGAGGTTTATGGGAAGATGCCTGAAAGAGTTGAGCTGCATTTTCTTGAGTCAGGGCTTATCGGGAGATGCGAAAAGGATGAAGATGATTTGAAAAAAACAATAGAGAAGATTAAGATAGTTGCAGATGGTATAAGGCAGAAAATCTTTGAGGCAAATCCTCAGTATATTGCCTGCCGCTACTGTGCGTATAGTGAAATATGTCCGTATCTGTGAGTATAAATATGTGTAGTTTTATAATCATCTCTCACTCATAATTCAGCACATCAGCCAGATTTACGAGAGTATCAATTGAAAGGTAATGTGAAATATCAAAGCCAATTCTCAATCCTCAATTCTTTTATTCTCCTGAAATGGAATATGTTATCAGTCACGAGCACCAATTCTTTTTCTATAGATGTAGCAGCAAGAAGTATATCCGCGTCTTCAATAAGCGTTCCTTGCCTTCTTAAATTAACATAGATGTCAGTGGCACTATCCATTATAGCTTTATTTATGTTCTCAATCTCAGATTTTTCTACTAAACTCTGAAATGTTTTTAATTTATTTATGCTATTTATAGCCTTCAGTCCTCTTATGATTTCATAATAGGTGATAACACTTATTGTAAGAACAGGAAATTCATCAAGATATGCACTGATATTGCTAACAACTTTTTGGTTGCCTTTCAAAAAGGCGGTAAGTATATTTGTATCAAGTAGGGATTTTCTCATAAGTTTACATTTCTACCCATAAAGAGACTCCTTCTGCTAATTACATCATCAAAAACCTTCTCCTTCTCTGAGCCGAGACTTTTCAGCATCCCTGCATATTTTAATATCTCTTGCTTATCAACCCTCTTTTTAATAAGTATTTCTTCTTTTACAACATGAAGAATTTTGATAATCTTTTTCATTTCAGATGGTGACAGGTCGTCAACCTCTTTAAGTAATTCTTTTTTATATACTGACTTTACAGACAATTCAATCACCTCCCTTCCCACATAACAATAATAACATTACATCCTTTCTATATCAATATACCACTATCTCATCTTACCATAGCCCTTGCAACCTTCACCAGTAGTTTCAATTTATCCCTGTCAGCCTCCTGCAGTATACCATCCATGATTCTTTTCAATTCTTTTGGATCATCTGTCTCATGAGCAAATTCAAAAAAATCCTTTAATTCTACCTTTAGCACATCAGCGAGATTTACGAGTGTATCAATCGAAGGAAAGTGTTGTCCCATTTCTATTCTGCTCAGATATTTGGAACTAATGTTTACCTTCTCTGCAACTTCTTCTTGAGATAGCCCCTTATTTTTTCTTAGTTCTTTAATCCTCATTCCAAATAATGTCATTATCTCTTTCATCAACCCCTCCCAGATATAATCTTCTTTCTTTTGTGAAAAATCTTAAACACACAATTTATTAGAATTTTCTTGACAATTTCTATTGATCAAGTAGAATATGCCACTGAATAAATAGATATTGCATTATATTGTCTATCTATAGAGTAGGATAAATAACGGCATAAAGGAGGTAATTGAAAAGAGATTAGGATAGGTTTCTAAACTTATTATTAACTGGTGTAATTTTAGGGAGGACGTGAATATGGTAAGAATTGGTATTTTTAAAAGATGTTTCGCTATATCTATTATTGGAATATTAGTTGTCTCAATTATTGGTTGTGGAGCAGTACATCATTCAGCCAATTTCGAGAGCGGCTTCTTGCCAAAACCTGATACAAAAATTAAGGTCGGAACTGTTGTTAATGAGACAGGACAAACTTTTGATATTGATATACCCAATATGTTAGCGGGTGAATTAAGCATGGCACTAAAAAATGAAGGGCTATTGTGGACAGAAGGTTTAAATAATGAACATCTTATTATCTCATGTAAGATTGTGGGATATGAGAAGGGAAATGCTTTAAAGCGGTGGCTCGTGCCAGGTTGGGGGTCCACAGCACTTTCTGTCCAGTGCGATTTAAATAAAAACACAAACAGTAAAATAGTTGGTTCTGTAAATGCCCTCCATACTGTCTCTGCTGGTGGTCTTTATTCAGCAAATGCTTGGAAGACAGTATTTACTGATTTATCGAAAGATGTCACAAAGGAATTACGCTCCAAAATTGGCAAATGATTGCAAAGAAAATCTTATGTCTAAAAAGATTAATTATATAAAGGAGGCCAAAAAATGACAGAACTTAATAAGATGAAGAAGGGCATTGTGTGGGCTGTGTTTTGTTCAGTATTTACGATTGGTTTTGCTGGTTGTTCTATCCGTGCGATGGATGTAAAAACGTTAACTATCCAACCACAAAAAGACCCTGTAACTGTAACTGCAGTAGGTACTGCAACTTGTCAGGATTACTTTTTATTCTTTACGGTTTATGAAGACTTAAACATGAAATCAAGCGATGGACAACAAGCCGGGAGTGTCAAAAAATAATCCGCGATAGAGGTCACTCTCAACTTTCAGGTGTATAGGAATACATACTATACGCCAAGCTTTTTTTATTTGCAGTATACAATCTATGAAGGAATTTCTCGGATGACAAGTAATTATGATTGGCCGAAAAAAAATGCCAGACTGTTTGAACCCAGCAATGATTTCTATAATAATGCATGGTTTAATTGGGTCCGAGAAGGTAAATGGGATTTATATGCCGATTCGTACAAAGAGGCAGCCGACATATTAGTAGACAGACTGCTGGGCAGCAGAAACCATTCCCTTGATAAATTCGTATATCCTATTTGCTTTATGTATAGACAATATCTTGAGTTACGGCTGAAGGAAATTATTCTGAAGTGTCTACCTCAAGACCAAAGAAAAATAAAAGTCCGTAAATTGAACCATAACATTTGTTTCCTGTGGTGCGAGGCAAAAAAAGTTCTTGAAGAAATATACAAAAAAGATGATAAATCTGTGTTAGTACCTGTAGAAGATTATGTTATGCAATTCCATCAAATGGATGAAAGCTCTTTTTCTTTTAGATATCCTGTTGATAGGAATGATGATACACTTTTCAAAGATATCGATAAAATAGATGTTAGAAACTTACGAATAAGGATAAATCAGTTAGCCAATTTCTTGGATTCTTGCTCGGCTGGGATTGATGCATACTTGGAATACGAATGAGTAAATGACATTCATCCACGCCTTTACAGTCGTGGTCTTCTGTCATATATTGATAAATCTCACTTAGACAAAGCGTAGCGGAACCTGCATGTCAACCAGGGGGTCGTAAGAGGTGCGAAACCAACGACCCTTAACGTGCATTACGGAGCAGTACATCACTCAGCCAATTTCGAGAGCGGCTTCTTGCCAAAACCTGATACCAAGATTAAAGAAGACAGTGTTTACTGAGTTATCGAAAGGTGTCACAAAGGAATTACACTCTAAAATTTGCAGATAAAAAGGCAAAATGAAAGGCATTTTGAAACATGCAGTTTCATTATTTTTTAGTCTTTCTAACATGTCTTTCCTGTGGAGGCGGAGGCCATACTTCCACAACAACATCAATCCTCCACAAGCCCATCTGCAGATGCAATAGAGGTTGATATAACTATAGTGAAGGACATAAATAATTTAACATAAAAGGACAACCACCCCTCTTTCCCCTCCTTCTGAAGGAGGGGATGAAGGGGAGGTTAAAAATATAGATGTCTACAAACTTAAGTTGTTCATTATAACAAAAATAATTTAAGAAAATTTGTTATTTGCGGCAGTATATTCTCTCTCAAAAAAAATATTTTCTGTCTATCAGGAGGAGGTCTTTATGAGAAAGTTTAATTCATCTCTTTTTATGGGAATCCTCTCTTTTCTAATCCTTACAGCAGCATATGCAGCAGACGAGAGAAGTATTACTATAAAGCCAAAGGAAAAGAGGGATTTGGCAGTAGAGGCAAAAAAGGGGTTAGACATTGCATTAGTGGATACAAAATATTATGCACTCATAATCGGCAACAATAACTACAAGCATATCCAAAAACTGAAGACTGCTGTAAACGATGCAAAGGATGTAGAGAGGATATTAAAAAGCCTCTACGGATTTGAGACAAAACTTCTCATAAATGCGCCAAGAAAGGAGATACTTACGGCTGTAAACGATTTTAGGAAAAAACTTAGCTCAAAAGATAATCTCCTCATCTACTATGCAGGACATGGAGAATACGATAAGACAGCAGACAGGGCATACTGGCTTCCAGTGGATGCACAGAGGGATAACCCTGTGGACTGGATAAGCGCAACAGATATAACCGACAATATAAAGCGTATTGCATCGAGGCACATACTCATAGTATCGGATTCCTGCTATTCTGGGACACTATCGAGGGCTGCTGTAGGAGATATTTCGACAAAGGGCGGTAGAGACGAATTCATAAAGAAGATGATTGAAAGATCATCGAGGACTTTAATGGCGAGTGGAGGGAATGAGCCTGTAGTAGATGAAGGCGGCGGTAATAACTCTGTTTTTGCAGCAGCCTTTCTAAAGGCGCTTAATGAAGCGGATAAACCATTATTTACAGCAGAAGAGCTCTTTCATGGCAGGGTAAAGATAATTGTAGCAGGCAAATCAGAGCAGGTGCCGGAGTATAATGACATAAGGAATTCAGGGCATGAAGGAGGGGATTTTGTATTTACATTAAAGACAGAGAGTCTTTCACAGGTAACTCCACCCTCACCTCCCTTTATTAAAGAGGGGACAGAGGGGATTTCAGGGGATGAAGGGGGTTTGTCAGCACCCACGCCCCCTGCACCAATAGTCTTACAGGGGCATATTCAGGTGAATGTAAATGCCCCATCAACAAGAGTATTTATAAATGGTTATGAGAAGGGAATAGCATCTCCCGGAAGTCCTCTTAACATGGAGAATTTTCCAACAGGAACGGTAAGCGTAAAGGTAGAGGCAGAGGGTTATGAGGCATTAGAAAAAATGGTAACCATACAGAGGAATCAATGGACACAGGAGGTCTTTGAGCTAAAAAGAGCTATAGTATCAAACCTGTCGCCGCCACCGCCGCCAGTCCAGCCAAAGCCAAGATTAGCAGAAAAAGATAATATGGTATTAATCCCATCAGGTGAATTCCTTGCAGGAGAACCAAACTTACTCAAAGGCATAGTTGTAAAAGAATTTTACATAGATAAATATGAAATAACGCAGAGGGAATATGAGCAGGTAATGGGTAATAACCCATCTTTTTTTAAAGGTACAAACAATCCTGTAGAGCAGGTTACATGGTATGATGCGGATGAATATTGCAGGAAGGTTGGAAAGAGATTGCCTACAGAATGGGAATGGGAAAAGGCAGCAAAGGCAGGAACGACCACAGCATTTTACTGGGGTGAGACTGAAAGAATGGCTGATGATTATGCATGGTATAACAAAAATTCAGGTTATAAAACCCATCCAGTAGGAGAGAAGAAGCCGAACGGATATGGACTCTATGACATGGCTGGTAATGTGTGGGAATGGACTGCTACTGATTATGATAATAGTAATAAGGTTTTGCGCGGTGGTTCTTGGAGCAATAATTCGGGCTTCCTATGGTCGGATGTCCGCGGCGGGGGCAAGTCGTCGGTTCGGAACTTCAACTTCGGATTCCGTTGCGTTGGTGCTTCAGGACAGTAGTTACACTTTAAACTTTTAGACTTTTACCCTTTTACCACAATTCTGATTAATGTATTGGCATCAATGAATGCCTTATACACGCTCTTTTACTGCCTCCGTGTTACTGCCTCCGCAGTAACCTTTCCTATAACATCTTCAATAAAGTATATCTGTCTTAGGCAAAAAAATATATAGTTATGAATGGTTCTTCCTTTTTTAAAGATACCCTCACCATCTATCTTTTAAATAGTTAGGGTATCCCCTTCTTTTATATCAAGGCTCTCTCTTATTTCCTTTGGAAGCATTATTTGTCCTTTTGAAATAAACACTTATTTGATATAATCGCTTCGTTATTTATCAGAAAGACAAAAGACTTAATTAGATATGATATTAAGGATAAAACAGGATTCATTTTAGATTTATTTTTAATCTTGTTAATCCTGTCTAAAGGCTTTTTATAATTTCCTATGCCTGAACGAAGACATAGTAAAATACAGATGCCATTTGTGAAAATTCGTATCATTCGTGTTATCCGTGCTCCATTGTTTATTTTATGTCTGTATTCGCATCAATAGATTTAGGGACAAATACTGTTCGTCTTTTGGTTGCCGCAAGAGACAGTAAAGGATTTAAACAACTTTATTCCAATCAGGTTATCACCCGTCTTGGAGAGGGATTATCCAACGGCGGGGTTCTGATAGATAAGGCGATGGAGAGGACTATCAGTACTGTCCTTAATTTTAAAGACGAGGCTTCAAAATATAACCCATCTGCAATATGGATTGTTGCAACAAGTGCTGTAAGGGAGGCAAAAAACAGGTCTGCATTTATAGAAAAGATTAAGAGTGTAACCGGTCTTCAACTGGAGGTTATACCTTGGGAAAAAGAGGCGAGGATGACACTCTTAGGCGTCTTCTCAGGAATAGACAGTGATATAAAAAATGCAATTATCTTTGATATTGGCGGAGGAAGTACTGAATATGCCTTTACAGAGGACAAAAAATTAGTTAATTCTGTTGGAACAGATTTAGGGGTGGTTCATCTCTCAGAAAGGTATATAACCAAAGACCCTGTTGATGAAGAAGAATTAAGAATTTTGGAGAATGTAATAGCTGATAAAGTTGAAAATGTAAGAAATCAAATACGCTCGTCACTTATCACTCGTCACTCATCACTTCTTATAGGGACTGCCGGGACAGTAACCACACTTGCGGCACTTGACTTAAATCTGTATCCATACGACCCGTCAAAGATTAATGGTTATATACTGAGATTGGAAAATGTAAAAAAATTGCTTGATAGATTAAAAAAGATGTCACTTAATGAGAGGGGAAAGATACCTGCTCTTGAGAAGGGGAGAGAAGACCTCATTATTCCCGGCACTGTAATTGTTATTAAAACTATGGAGATTTTTGGATTTGACAGTATGATGGTAAGTGATTATGGATTGAGAGAGGGTATAATTTTAGCCAAAATAAAAAGTTTTGCCTGACATGCTCCAGTTTAAAAACTCTAATGTTAATGTGATATATATTTACATTATCATAGAGTGAGTATGTAGAGTCCGATTTTAAATTTTAAATAACAGAGGAATTTTCTGGATGTTGTCAACAAATAGAATTGTCCTGTTTTAAAGCAAATAAACTGTCCGCTTGCAGCAATTAAATATTAAGCAGCTTTCTGATTAGAGTTGCATCCCCCCTTTCCCTGTGAATTAAAGGATGCCAGTTTTCTATGTCCATG